>CANCGR010000041.1 GCA_947377625.1 Gammaproteobacteria bacterium
GCTGCAAAAACCTCTCACAGACGTGATGCATGCCAATGGTGTCAAAGGCACCTTGCTGCTGGCCGCTGAAGGGATTAACGGCACCATCGCCGGCACACGTGCCGGCATCGACGCGGTGCTGGCTTGGCTGAGACAAGATGAGCGTCTGGCCAAACTGGATTGCAAAGAAAGCTTTGACGAGGTGCTGCCGTTCTATCGCAGCAAGGTAAAACTCAAGAAAGAGATCGTCACGATGGGCGTCGAGAACATCGACCCCAATCGCAAGGTCGGCACCCATGTAGAACCCAAAGACTGGAACCAGCTGATCTCGCAGCCCGATGTGTTGTTGATCGATACCCGCAATGAATACGAGGTGCAGATCGGCACCTTTCAGGGCGCGGTCAACCCGCACACGACCAGTTTTCGTGAATTCCCTGGCTATGTGAAACAGCATCTCGATCCGGAGCGTCATCGCAAGATCGCGATGTTCTGCACCGGCGGCATTCGGTGCGAGAAATCCACCGCCTATTTGAAAGAGCAGGGCTTTGATGAGGTCTATCACCTCAAGGGCGGCATTCTCAATTATCTGGAGAAAGTGCCAGAGGCAGAATCTCTGTGGCAAGGCGAATGCTTTGTGTTCGACAATCGCGTGGCCGTGAATCACTCGCTGGAAAAAGGCGACTATGATCAATGCCATGCCTGCCGCTTGCCGATCACCGAAGACGACAAGCGCAGTAGTCTCTATGAAAAAGGCGTCAGCTGCCCGCACTGTCATGGCAAGCGCAGTCTTGATGACCTGCAGCAGTTTCGTGAACGCCAGAAACAGATTGATCTGGCGCTGGCGCGTGGCGAAGAACATCTTGGCAGCGATGTGGCTGAGACCATTGAAAAACGGCGCAAGCTCAAGCAGGCCAGCAAGGAAAGCCAGCAGGCGGCAGCGGAAAGGAAATCACGTTGAGCCGCTGTTTACGCCCCTTTCCTTGCATATTGTATTGATAGATTTAATTAAAACTTGAAACAGGAACTGCAAATGAGCACTAAAAAAATCGTATTGGGAGTCGTGGCAGTAGCTGCGCTGGGCGCTGCTTACTTTGTCTTTCACATGCCCTCAGTGGCGGATGTACCGCTGCCCACAGGGCCGGAAGCAATCGCGCGTGGCCAATATGTCTGGAATGCAGGTGGCTGTGCTGCCTGTCACCAGGAGGAAGGTGCCGAAGGCCCAAGCGGTGGTCACGAAATCGAAAACCCCATTGGTGGTGGCAAATTCCATGTGCCCAATATTACGCCCGACAAGGAAACCGGCATCGCTGGCTGGACCGGCAAAGATTTTCTGCTGGCGCTTAAGCATGGTCGCAAATCCAGCGGTGGTTTTTACTGGGCGGCCTTTCCATACCGCTCCTATAAAGACATGACTGATCAGGATGCACTGGATGTAGGGGCTTACCTGATGTCATTGCCACCGATCAATCATAAGGTAACACCGCACGATCTTCCGATTTGGATGCCAAGCTGGTTGAATTCGGGCTGGAACATCGTGGCTGATGTGATGGAAGGCAAGCCAGAGCCCGTCTCCAATGATCCGAAGGTTCAGCGTGGCGCCTACCTGGCCCGTGTATTGGGTCACTGCGGTGAATGCCATACGCCGCGCAATGCACTTGGCATGATGCAGCGCAATCACGAGTTTGAAGGCTCCACCATCGTGTCGAAACAAATCGATGCAGGTACGATGTCTGGCTGGACAATCGATGATTTTGTCTATTTCCTCGAGACGGGCACGACAAAGAGCGATGATGTAGTAGGCGGCGAAATGGCCAAAGTGATTGAGCACACCAAGTTGCTGAACCAGGAAGACAAGGAAGCGTATGCTGCGTTCATTACGCGTGGTGTTGGCGCCACTGGTGCTACCGGTAAATAACTGACTACCAAGCCTCACGACCAATAATCGGCACCATAAAAAACGCCCCAATTGAGGGGCGTTTTTTATGTTTGGAATTTGTGTGAACTGATGTTCAACACAAAGCCGAAGCTTATTTCAAACGGAAACGGTCGTGGCAAGCGCCGCATTTCGGGCCAACTGCACCAGCAATTTCTTTCGCGCCGTCAGCATTTGGTTTGGCAGCCAAGGTAGCTTGGGCCGCTTTTGCAGCTGCGCCCAGATCGCCAGCCAGTTTTGCCAGGTCGGCTTTGTTGTCCCAGATGGTGTCAGAGGCAGCAGTTTTTGGGCCTTTGAACGCGCGGGTGTCTTTGGCAAATACTTCCGGGATCATGGTCGACAACATTTCAACGCGTTCGAGAGCAGTTTTGGCTGCAGCAGCGTCGAAAGTGCCGCCTGGGCGAGCCATGGCGCCGACGATGCCGTTATTGAACGCCAGCAGTTTGAAAACGGCCTGACGTGTTGCAACGTCTGCAGCAGCTTGTTCTTCTGGTGACATTGGAGCAGCAGCCATAACGCTGAAGGACATGAGGGAGCTGAGCAATACAGCTCCGGTAAAGGCAATGCGTTTCATCATAAAATTTCCCCTGAAAAAGGATTCTGTAAAGTGTTCCTGGCAGCAACCAGTGCGCCGGATTGTGCCACGTTGTTCAGGCCCTGTCTGCATGATTTATAGCCTCCACTTTTCTGCCGGAATCGTTCCGGCCCGGATCTGTGCGTAACAGAAATTCTGTTGCTTTCAAGCGCCTTTTAACTTGGAAATAGTATGGAACTTGCGCCATGAATGCGTGCTTAATCGTGCAATTAACAGAACCTGCGATTACCATTAACACTGTGCAAAAATCGCGGAAGTTAACGGGTTTCATCAATATGTCCCGCAAAACCAGCAAGTTCAATTTCGAAGAAGCTCTCTCCGGTTTGGAGACCTTGGTGGAAGCCATGGAAGCGGGCGACCTGAGTCTGGAAGAATCGCTCAAAGCCTTTGAACAAGGCATCAAGCTCACGCGCGAATGCCAGCAGATGCTGGAGCAGGCCGAGCAAAAGGTGCAAGTGCTGCTTGCCAATACCGAAGTGCCACAAGCCGTACCGTTTGCCGATGATGAAGACAGTGACGACCCCAGTGCCTGATTCCGCATCAACGCCACAGTTCAAACGCTGGTTGACCGGCCGGCAGCAGCAAGTGCAACAAGCGTTGCAGCAAATATTCTGCGTGCCTGCCGACGAGTCGCGTCTTGATGCGGCGATGCAATATGCGGTGCTCGGCGGTGGCAAACGCCTGCGCCCCTTGCTGGCTTATGCAGCAGCGGAAGCCCTCGGCGGTGCTGCGGTTACTGCCGATCTCGCCGCCTGTGCAGTCGAATGCATGCATGCCTATTCGTTGATTCACGATGATCTGCCGGCGATGGATGACGATGTGTTGCGCCGCGGCCAGCCCACTTGTCATGTCAAATTCGACGAAGCCACGGCGATTCTTGCTGGTGACGCGTTGCAGGCATTGGCATTTGAAATTCTGGTTTCAACAAAAACGCCGGAGCTTGCGCCGGCTCTGCGATTACGCATGGTGCAAGAGCTGGCAATGGCCAGCGGTCGTAACGGCATGGTGGCAGGGCAGGCGCTCGACATGGCGGCCACCGGCGTGCAGTTGGCGGAAAGCAAAATCAGCCGCATGCATCAGCTCAAAACCGGCGCGCTCATCACCGCCAGTGTGATGCTGGGCGCGCTCAGTACCGGTCTTGCCACTGCCGATCAACTGGTCGCACTGCGCAGCTTTGCTGAAGCTGCCGGCCTGTCATTCCAGATCCAGGACGACATTCTGGATGTGGAAGCCAGCACCTCAGTCAGTGGCAAGGAGCAAGGCAAGGATGCGCGCCAGCACAAGGCCACTTATACCAGTACCTTGGGCTTGCAAGCTGCCAAGACGCGTTTGGTGCAGGTGGCTGCGCAAGCACAGGCTGCCTTGCAGGACTTTGGCCCCAATGCCGCCATGTTGCGACAGTTGGCGCAGTATCTGGTCGAACGCAAGGCCTGAATTGATGTGCGTGCATTACAGTACCTGCTGCTAAAATGCCCCGCGCTTTGCCCACCCGCCTGGAGTGATGCAGTTCCTGATGTTTGACGAGATCCCGCTAGCACGCCCTGCGACGCCATTGCTCGACAGTGTGAATTTTCCTGTCGACTTGCGTCAGCTCGATATGGCGCAATTGCCGGAACTGGCGCGTCAGTTGCGCGAATTCCTGCTCTATTCAGTGGGCAGAACCGGCGGTCATTTCGGGGCTGGTCTGGGCGTGGTGGAACTGACGATTGCGCTGCATTACGTATTCAATACGCCGGATGATCGTTTGGTGTGGGATGTCGGTCATCAGAGTTATCCGCACAAAATTCTTACCGGCCGGCGTGAACGTATGGTCGGCATGCGCCAGGCCGATGGATTGGCTCCCTTCAACAGCCGCACCGAGAGTGACTACGACACCTTCGGTGTCGGGCATTCGAGCACGTCGATCAGCGCAGCGTTGGGTATGGTGCTGGCTGCCCAGCAACAGAAAATTGATCGTAAGGTAGTCGCGGTTATCGGTGACGGTGCGATGACCGCCGGCATGGCGTTTGAAGCGCTCAATCACGCCGGTGGCATCGACAATGATTTGCTGGTGATTCTCAACGACAACAACATGTCGATCTCGCACAACATCGGCGCGCTCTCCAGCTATTTCGCGCGCATGTGGGCCAGCAAGCCCTACAACTTCCTGCGTGCCGGCAGCAAGAAAGTGCTCTCGGCGGTGCCGCCGATGTGGAATGCCGCGCATCGCGCCGAGGAATACATGAAGGGCATGGTGTCGCCTGCCACCATCTTTGAAGAGTTGGGGTTCACTTATTTTGGGTTGATTGACGGCCACGACATCAAAGGCATGGTCGACATCCTGCGCGACATCCGTAACCTGAAAGGGCCGCGCATTCTGCATGTGATCACCCGCAAGGGCAAAGGTTACCGGCCGGCGGAAGAAGATCCGTTTGGCATGCATGCACTCAACAAAATGGTGGCGCACGCCGAGAAGGCCAGGACCGCACAAGACAATACGCCGACTTATTCTTCCGTGTTCGGCGACTGGTTATGTGAAGTCGCTACCAGCGATTCCAGATTAATCGCCATCACCCCGGCCATGGGCGAAGGCTCGGGCATGCGCAAGTTTGAAGCACAATTTCCTGAGCGGTTTTTCGATGTGGCGATTGCTGAACAGCATGCAGTGACTTTCGCCGCCGGCCTCGCTTGCGAAGGGCTCAAACCGGTCGTGGCGATCTACTCGACGTTTTTGCAGCGCGGCTATGACCAGCTGATTCATGACGTGGCTTTGCAGAATCTCGATGTGTTGTTTGCGATTGATCGCGCCGGCCTCGTCGGTGAAGATGGCCCGACTCATGCCGGTAGTTTTGATCTCAGCTATCTGCGCTGCATTCCCAACATGCTGGTGATGACCCCCAGCGACGAAAATGAAGCGCGGCAACTGCTGTACACCGGCTATCACCATCAAGGGCCGGCAGCAGTGCGTTATCCGCGCGGCAAGGCTACTGGTTGCCAGCTTGACGCAGCTCTCACGTTGTTACCGCTGGGTAAAGCCAGAGTGGTGCGCAAGGGCAGCAACATTGCGATGCTGGTATTCGGCACGCTGCTGCAGGCCGCACAAGAGGCTGCCGAGCAGCTCGATGCCACAGTGGTTGACATGCGGTTCGTCAAACCACTGGATGAAGCGCTGTTGTTGCAACTGGCCAAAAGCGAGCGTCTGTTGGTAACGGTGGAAGAAAATACCATCAAGGGCGGCGCCGGTTCGGCGGTCAATGAATTTTTGTTGAGCCAAAATCTTCAAGTCAACGTATTGAATATCGGCCTGCCGGACGCATTTCTCGGGCATGGCAAGCCACAAGACTTGCGTAGTCACTGTGGTTTGGATGCCAGCGGCATTCTCGCCAGCATTCAGGCGCGGCTCGCGCTGCGGCAATAAGCACAAGGCTGCTTCAGCCTTCACATTCAAAGGCGCTTCATCATGGCAAAACCGCAAGCGAGCGATATCGCCGGCGTTGAAATGAAATGGCGCGCATTGCGCATGTTGTGGCCCTATGTGCTCGAATACCGCTTTCGCGCGTGTCTGGCACTGGGCTCGCTGGCGTTTGCCAAGCTGGCCACCATCAGCCTGCCGTTCCTGCTCAAACACATCGTCGATGATCTTAATGACCAGCCGCAACTGACGCTGGTGTCGATGCCGTTGCTGTTGATCGTGGTCTATGGCGTGGCGCGCTTCATGAACGTGATGTTCAACGAAATGCGCGACACCATGTTCGGCCGCGTCACCGAGCGCACGATGACGCGCATCAGCCTGCAGATCTTCGAGCACCTGCACGGCCTTGATCTTGAGTTTCATCTCAATCGCCGCACCGGCGGGCTTTCACGCGACATCGAACGTGGCACCAGCGGCATCAGCTTCCTGCTGCGCTTCATGATCTTCAATATTCTGCCGACCATCTTTGAACTGTTGGTGGTGATCGGTATTTTTCTCGGCAAATACGGCGCCGAATACGCTGGTGTGATTTTTATGGCGTTGGTGTTCTATGTATGTTTTTCGGTAGTGGTTACCGAGCGGCGCACAAAATACGTGCGAGAGATGAATCGCGCCGATTCTGCCACCAGCAACCGCGCCATCGACAGTCTGCTCAACTACGAGACGGTCAAGTACTTCACCAACGAACGTTACGAATCCGAACTGTACAATCACGAGCTGGTCAGTTGGGAGCACGCGCGCCGCAACAGTCGTATGAGTTTGTTCTTTCTCAACGGCGGGCAAGCGCTGATCGTAGCGGCGTCGATGACGGTGATGCTGTGGCTGGCCGCGCGCGGTGTGGCCGCCAAAACCATGACGATGGGTGACTTCGTGCTGGTGAACACTTTCATGCTGCAGCTGTTTCTACCGCTGAACTTTCTCGGCTTTGTGTATCGCGAGATCAAGGGTGCACTGGCCAACATCGAGCAGATGTTCGGGCTGCTAAATGAAAAGCCAAAAGTCACCGAGAAGCCTGATGCTGTGAAGATCAATGATCCGCTGCCGGCGGTGGAATTCAGCAACGTACGTTTTGCCTACTCAGCTGAGCGCGGTATTTTGTCCGATATCAGTTTCACGATTGCGCCAGGCGAAAAGGTTGCGGTGGTGGGTGCCAGCGGTTCCGGCAAATCCACGTTGGTGAAATTGTTGTTCCGCTTTTATGACTGCGAGCAAGGCTCAGTGAAAGTGGGCGGCATCGATGTGCGCGACTTGCAGATTGAGTCACTGCGCAAAGCCATCGGCATCGTGCCGCAGGATACAGTGCTGTTCAACGACACCATCTTCCGCAATGTGCGTTACGGTCGGCCCGATGCCACCGATGAAGAAGTGAACGAGGCGATACATCACGCCCAGCTTTCCGATTTCATTGCGCAGTTGCCACAAGGCAGCAACACGCTAGTCGGCGAACGCGGGTTGAAATTGTCAGGGGGCGAGAAGCAGCGGGTCGCCATAGCCCGCACCATCCTCAAACGCCCAAGTATTCTTGTATTCGATGAAGCTACTTCTGCACTCGACAGCAAAACCGAACGAGGTATTCTCGATGCGTTGCGCATTGTGGCGAAGGGGCACACCAGTCTGGTGATTGCGCACCGGCTTTCAACCGTCGTTGATGCTGATCGCATTCTGGTGTTGGAGCAGGGCCGCATCGTTGAAAGCGGCACACATCAGTTGTTGCTGGCAGCCGACGGACTCTATGCGCATATGTGGCGCATTCAGCAGGAAGAACGCAACAAGCTCAATATTGATATCTGATCAGACCCAGCTAGATCCCCATATCCCAGGCCCAGCCGTTTTGAATGGAGCCCCTCAAGCCACCATCATCGAATTCGTCCAGCACGACGAGGCGATTCAGGTATTTGATGCTCTTGGCGCCGAGTTGCGTTTCCACGCGCAGCCGCAGCGGCGCCCCATGCGGCACCGGCAAGTCGCGTCCATTCATGCCGTAAGCGAGAATCGTCTGCGGATGCAAGGCATCGAGCAGGTCGATACTGTCGGTCCAATCGTCGAGCGAGCTGTACGCGACGAACCGTGCCGAGCTTAACATCCCGACCGCATCCAGCACGCTGCGCAGCGGCACGCCGGTCCACTGACCGATGGCGCTCCAGCCTTCTTCGCAGGTGTGCCGCGTGATTTGGGTGCGTGATGGCAATTGTTTCAGTTCAGCAAGGGAAAACGTGCGCGGCCTGGCCACGCTGCCTTCGACGCTCAACTGCCAATTACGAAAGCCGTCTTGTTGCAGGCTTTGGTACTCGTCCGCGATCAAGGAGTTCTCGCTGGTGGCGGGATTGGTGGTGCCGATCGCCGGGAACGATGTAAGGTCGGCGTAGCTGTATTCCTTCACCAGCGACTGGCCGGGTAACAGCATACGTTGAGCCGCATAGGTGAGGTTGTCACCCAGGCGCAGCAGGTTGCCATAGGTGGGTGGCAGTAGCCTTGGCGTGCGCGCCAGCAGCAGACCGCCGGCTGTCGCCAGTCCGGCAACGATTGCGGTACGACGGGTAAGGAGTTTTTTCATGTCAGTCTCCAATGGTCATCGCGCGCAGCTGACGGCGAAATCCTGACTTGATGACCATAAGGACATGGACAATCACGAACAGCAGCAGCAAGACGAAGACGGCGAAATGGATGGTGCGGGCAGACTGAAACCCGCCAAATACTTGCAATAGAAAAGGAAACGCAGCACTCACCCGCGGCGACATCGTCAGGCCGGTGAGCACCTGCAGCGGAGCCAGGACAAAGACCACAGCCGAATAAGTGAACTTTTGCAGCAGTCCATAGTGCCGGCCGCCAGGCGCCGCTGGTGCGCTCCCTTTCATGCGCCCGACCAAGTCCCGCCAGAGCGACATGGGAGTCAATTGGCGCAGACCTGGCCAGATATGCGAGCGAAGATGTCCACCAAGCGTGCCAGAGAGCAAATAAATGGCTCCGACAATCACGAGCAACCACGCTACGAGAAAGTGCAGGCTGCGGCCCCAGCCGTTCTGATTGAAAGCCTCGTAGGTACGGCTGGCGCTGACAGGGCCGGGGCTGTTGTCGAAGATCGGAACTCTGTCGGCCCAGTCGACTTTTGCGTAATCAGGACTGATCGGCAGCTCAAGCAAGGCCGGCATCAGATCGTTACCCGCCATGCCCCAGTAGAGGCGCGGATGCGCCATCAGAATCACAAACCCGCTGACCATGAGTGTCAGGACACTGACAGCGAGAATCCAGTGAGTCACCCTGACCCAGAGGGCATGTGCTTGTTCCCGGGTATCACCCACCATACTCAATCTCTGTGATTCATGGCGACAAAGTATGCCGCACTATACCACCGGCAAGTAAATGTCGCGGGCTTGAGCGTTGACCAATTGGTTCCAATGAAACTGAGGGAGTAGTATCCCGGCAAACACTGCACAACAATGACAAAAAATGAAATCAGCGGACGCGGTTGCTTTGCTAACGCTGGCCCTCTGGAGGAACCGTTCATGTCCAAATTTTTTACACTGGCGCTGGTCTTGGTTGCTACGCTCGCGTTTGCACAAACCGATGCGCCGCCTGTGCCCGATGATGTAGCCGCTGCTCCAGCGGATGCCAATACAACCGAGAGCGGGCTGGCCTACAAGGTGCTTACGGCTGGTGTTGGCACCCAGCATCCGACACGCGCCAACCGCGTTACCGTGCACTACACAGGCTGGACGACCCAAGGCAAGATGTTTGACAGTTCAGTAAAGCGCGGCACACCGTCTTCGCTCCGGCTTTCCGATGTGATCCCCGGCTGGACTGAAGGGGTGGCGCTGATGGTTGAAGGCGAGAAGACCCGTTTTTGGATTCCGCAAAATCTTGCCTACAAAGGCAAGCAAAAGCCGTATGGCACCTTGGTGTTCGACATTGAGCTGATCAAGATCAACAACTAACGCATCGCCTGCCAAACTATTTAACTGGAATATGGATATCCAACTCTGATCCACATGCGCGACTCCGTGATCGATTGGTTTAAGGCAGGTCGACTGATCTGCTTGGGAAGTATTTAAACCAGCAGATATGAAGAAGTTGTGAATGTCGTTGCTCGACGTGGATTCGCTGTTCCTGAAAACAAAAAACCCCGGGTAGCAAGCTATCCGGGGTTGGGTCACGCAGTTTTCTTGCTTACAGCCCTTCGGTTTTCTCGAAGAACGGCTTGCCGAGATCATCCTTCAAATCTCCCAGGTATTTGTTGTTTTCCTGGCAGATGTATTCTTGCAGCTCGGCACCTTCGTTCCAGTTGATGTCCCAGGCCACAGTCCATGGTTTGCTGTACGCACCCGGATCGTCGAACGTGGCTTCGTAGTGCAGTACTTCCTTGAACGGACGGCTGAATTTTTCGATCGTGTGCAGTTGGTCGGTATGAGTGTGGCCGTTGTAGTCGATCCAGGATTTTTCGTTGAAGCCAACGGTGTCCACTACCAGCGTATCGCCTTCCCATTTGCCAATCGCGTCACCGAAATAGGTCGGGTTCAGTTTGTCACCGACCGGATGGGCGCGGCCATCCATGTGGATCTCGCGCCATACGTGTCCGCCACCCTCAAAGATAATGACGATGCGTTTATTGTGATCGTCCTGAATGATCTCGGCCGGATAGGGCGTGCCCATGGCGCGCGGTCCGCCAGGCGGCAGACACAGACCTTCTGGATCGTACTTCACATCATTGGAGCGGTTGTATTTCCAGTGGGCCAGGGCCCACGGCAGCATCGGGGGCTGGTCGCCCTTCTGGGCCCCGACAATACGGGTCGAGATGTCGGTGATGTAGGGCAGATCCCAGATGCCGTCGCCACTGAAATCCACATGGCCGTCAGCCATTTTGGGTGCGGGTGTATGTGGCGTTTCTTTTTTGGGCGGTTGTGCATTGGCGGCGCTGGCGGCTATGAGCGCCACTGCCAGCAAGGTCAGTTGCTTGCGGTTGAACATTTGATTCCCCTCTTACCCAAAAAATACCCCGGGAAATATCCCGGACGATAACCTGAAAAGTCGGTTTATTATTTCTTCGTGCAGCCTTCTACTTTGGCGCTGTCATCTTCCACGAAATCGACCTGGCTGCTGCCGGCGAACAGACGTTTGCAGGTGTCAGCCAGAATC
>CANCGR010000042.1 GCA_947377625.1 Gammaproteobacteria bacterium
CAGCCGGTGCAAACATGGGATGCCACGGAGGCAGCGCGGCTGGCATTAAGTGCGGTCTATCGCACTGGCCAGCGCTTCGGTGTGAATCATCTGATTGAAGTGTTGCGCGGCAGCAACGCCGACAAAGTGTTCCAGTTCGATCATCAAAATCTCAACGTTTACGGTAAAGGCACAGACCTGAGCGTGAATGAATGGCGCTCAGTGTTCCGCCAACTGGTGGCGCGCAATTATCTGAGTGTTGATCTTGATGGTTATGGCGCGCTGCGGCTGGAAGAGCTGTGCCGTCCACTGCTGCGCGGTGAAGCTACGCTGGCGCTGCGTCGTGATGAAAGCGTCAAACGCAGCAAGGCCGAAAAACGCGGCAAACCGGTTGCCCAGCCAGTGGCAGGCGACCTTGATCCGGTATTGTGGGAAGCGCTGCGCAGCTTGCGAATGCGCCTGGCAGAAGAGCACAAGGTGCCGCCGTACGTCATCTTCCATAACTCCACTCTCGAAGCCTTGTGCCGACAGCGCCCCGGCACGCTTGCACAGCTGGGTGATATCAGCGGCATCGGTGAGCGCAAGCAGGAGCGTTATGGTCCTGCATTTCTGGCGGTGTTGCAGGAGCATCAATAGTGTGGCGAGGACGCATCCTCACGCTGCAGGGAATCACAGTGCTGATTCAATTGTGAGAGCTCCAAAAAACGTCGCGCCGAACATGGACTAAATTGAATGGGGCTTTATACTCCTTGACGTGGATTGGTAGCCCGGCCACTTGTTCGCCAACACGGCAAATACGGTAAATAGAGAGGGAAGCTCATGTTTAACATTGCAGGGAAGTCTTATGCCATGAACGTGATCACGCCGGTGCGCTGGTACCTGGCCTGGTTAAACAAAGTCATTTTCTATGCAGCGCTGAAAATACCCAGCACCCTCAGCGGCCTGATCACGCTTTCTCTTATTCACTATGCACGTTGGGTCATCATCGGCCGCAACCAGTTCCCGCACATGGCGCCCGAGCAGCCGCGCGAGCAGCTCAAATATTCCTACATGCTGTTCTTCAGCAATTTCAATGGCAGTTGGGACCAGTATGTAGACTCGTTTACCTTTTCGATTCCCGGCGGCCTGGACATGTTCTGGAAATGGAATGTGCGTTATTCCAAATCTGTTGCGCTCACGCCGTTTCATCGCTACATCCAATACAACCAGTTGGAAACCCAGCATTACTACAATGCCTATCCGCTGGCTGCCTCCAACGACGTCAAGAGTGCCAAGACTGTAAAGGCCGCGCTCATCGCGTTTGACCAGGAACTCCGCAAGGGTACTGATGCCGAGTTCCTTGCGCGCTACAACACGCTGCTACGCGGTCTTCAACACGATATGGGTGACATGTATCCCACGCCTATTGTCAGCATGGCGGCCTATCAGCTTGAACGACGGCACCAGCGCCATGAACGCCAGTTGCAAGAGCTCAAGGCCGCCGCTAGTGAAGGAGGTGTGTGATGGGTAGCAATATCAGCGGCAGTGCCTATGCGTTGACGATCCTTTCGCCCATCCGCAACGGGGTGGTGCCAGGGCAGGAAATTGCGTTTGCCGACAAAGTGCGCGACACGCTGCAAAATTGGAACCTGCTGATCAACAGCCCGATGACCAAAGTGCCGCAGACTTATTTGTGCCGGTATTTCGTGCTGGACGATGTCTATACCCAGTCGTTGCCCGGTGGCAGCGCGTTGGACACGCTCATTGATTTTCTGCCCATCGTGCCTGACTCCCTCCGCAAGTGGGCCATGCCCACCGAAGATCATCTGCAGTCGCGCTATCTGGTGTTCTCCTGCAATTTTCACGGTGGCCCCAACGGCGATGTGGATGGTTATCTGCAAGGCATGTGGAATGCCATCAGCAGCAATATTCGTGAAGTGTGGGGTTACTGTTACGGTTTTGAGAAAGTGCATGATGCGGCCAGCTTTGCGACTTACATGAAGCAATGCCAGTTAACGGCCAGCCTGTTCTTTGTTGGTTCCAATGATGAGCCGTTGCCCGAGCAGCTCAAGGCTCTGTATCTCAAACAGGAGTTTGCCCGCTTTGCGGTGGCGAACCAGGGGTTGGACGCCGCCACCGTGCGCGCCAATTACCTCGCCTTCAGTCAGCGCGTGAAACCCACCGACCTGAACGGCCCCACTTGGGTGCCAGGCCAATACCGGCTGTAAACAGAGCCTTACCAAGCAAGGGAGTGACCATGACCAAACAACTTGATCTGCTCGACATCCAGGGCAACGTGATTCGTGCCTATGGCCGCTTTGGTTATCCGGTGGCGCGCTATGTGTTCCTGAATATCCGCAATGCCGCCAGAGCACGCACCTTCGTCGGCAAGCTCACCAAGAAGGTGACCACAGCCACGCAATGGGGTGATGGCATTGGCCAGGTAAAGAAGCCGGTATGGACTGTGAATGTGGCCTTCACTTACCAAGGCTTGAAAGAACTGGAAGTGCCGCGCGAATCGCTGATGAACTTTGCTCCCGAGTTCGCGGCTGGCATGAAGGCACGGCGTGACATTCTCGGCGATGACGGCCCCAGTGCGCCCGAGCTCTGGGATCCGATCTGGCAGGAAAACCGCGAAACACGCGACAAAGACGTGCATATTTTTGTGTCGCTCAACGCCAGTGCACCGGGCTGGCCGGCCAACGGCAGGGATTTGATTGAGACCAGTTATGAACAGTTGGAACTGGCCTGGCAGTGGCTCAAGGACATCGTCGCGCAGCATGGTGGCGGGGTGGTCATACTTGGCGGCAATGTTGGCGACAACGGCGCCTTGCTGGACTACCAGGATTGCAAGGTCGTCATGGAGCAGGGCAAACCTACCGCCAAGGAACACTTTGGCTACACCGACGGCATTGGTGACCCGGTGTTTGAAGGGGTTCCTTACGACACTGATCGGGTCAACGGTCGCGGCAAGCAGCTGGAAAACCAGCAGTGGGCACCGCTGGCCACCGGTGAATTTCTGCTCGGCCATATTGATGAAGCCAAGGAATATCCGCCCGCGCCCAACCCCGTGCTGTTGTCACGCAACGGTACTTACATGATCTACCGCAAGCTGCATGAAAATGTAGCTACCTTCGATGCGTATCTCGATGAGCACGGCAGCAAATATCCGGGCGGCAAGGAGTTGTTGGCAGCCAAGTTCGTCGGTCGCTGGCGCGACAATGGTGCTCCACTGGTGAAAGCGCCAGATGCGGCCAGCAAAGCGGTGTTCGACAAGCAGTTGGCGGTCGCCGACAAGGAAGGTCAGGATGAATTGCTGTGCAACTTCACCTATGACGCTGACATGAGCGGCGCCAAGTGCCCGTTCAGCGCTCATATCCGCCGTATCAATCCGCGCGCGTCACTGCAGATGATCAGCGAGCCGGGTGACCCGCCCGGCTCACTCAAAAATAGCGTAGGCGCCTTTGACACGCCGGGCGCGCTGACCAATCGTCGTCGCGTGTTGCGACGCGGCTTGCCCTATGGCGATGTAAAAGACCGCACACGCGATGACGGCAACCACGGCATCATCATCATGATGCTCAACTCCGACATCAACCGGCAGTTTGAGTTTGTGCAACAGCAATGGATCAACTACGGCAACGACTTCAAAGCCGGCAATGACAAGGAAATCCTGCTCGGCAATCACAGTGTCGACGATCGCTTTCCCAGCAAGGCCGTGCTGCAGGTGGAACCTACCGGCAATGACACGCCCTACATACTGTCAAAAATTCCGCGACTGGTAGAAACACGTGGCGGCGATTATTTTTTCGTGCCCAGTCTCACGGCGCTGCGCATGATAGCCAAGGGTTTGATTGATCCGACTTGAGTAGAAATTCCGCAAAGCAAAAGGCATGCAGTGATTCACTGTGTGCCTTTTGTCTTTGGCTGGCCTGCTCTTATTTGCCTTGTGCAAACACCAGCACTTTCATGCTGCCTTCTTTCGCTTGTGGCCGCGCTTTCGGATTGGCAGGATCAACCGGCAGATACTCTACTGCCGCTGTGTAAAGCCGGTGTGTAGCAGGGTCTACTGTCATGGTGCGCGCGCCACGGGCGGTGTCGAGGGTTTGCGTAACAGTCAGCGTTTCGCCTTTTACAGCAACTATCGTGATGTGACCGTCACTGCACGCTACAAACGCGGTGCTGGTGCTGGCTTCAAACCAGGTGGAATCGGTACCTTTGCAGATGGGAGCTGAAGCAAGCACCTTGCCATTGTGAGTGTCCATCATGATCAGCGCAGCGCCGCCGCCCACAAACAAGTGGTGATTGGCAGCATCAATGGACATGCCGGTTGGCTCGGAAGCAGGGGCGACCGGATAGTTGGCAACTACTGCATAGGTCTTCATATCGACAACATCGATGCTGTTCTTGTCTTCGATGTTGATGAACATTTTGCCAAGCGCAACATCCGCCTGACCTGCTTCGTCATCACCTGATAGCGGTGTGGTAGCAACGACCGAGCGTTTTACTGCATCAATGATCGTGGCTGAATGGCCTGTGTGGTTGAAAGCCCACAACTGCTGCTGGCTGCTTACATAAAGCAGGTTGTCAGGATTGGTTCCGGTATCCACTTTGGCGAGAGTTTGCAGTGTTTTTAAATCAAAGATACCTATCTTGTTTTCGCCACCATTGCTGGTGAATCCGATGCCCAACCCGGGCGCAACGTCGATGCCATGAATGCCGGGGGTATTGTCGATGCGGCCAACGATGCTGTTGTTGCCCGTATCAATGACCACCGCCTCGGTGCCATGTGACACGTAAAGACGATGCGCAGCGCTGTCGACATTCAAGTAATCAAAACGGCCAACGCCGCCGATCTGGATCTCGGCAACCTTGGTATACGGTTCTGCAGCATGGGACGGTAATGCAGCAGCCATCAGGACAAATACAAGTGCATTGATACGCATAGTCAAACCTGCAGGAATTTTTGAGGTAAGGCATCTTCCGCTTTTTTGGTTGTTTGTAAATGCTTGTTCTAGCGTGCCGACTGCAAGCACGCCGGCTCATGGCGCAGCTGAAGCTCAGCTCTTGGGATTAAGCAGTTCGGTCAAAAGAGTGGCCGGGCTCGGCCCTGCGTTAAGACGTTTGAGCGCCAGCAAGGTAACGTCGTCGGCCAGGTTGTCGTTCTGGTAGTTGGCAATTTCGCGGATGGCGGCGCCGCACAGTTCAAGACAATTGTTCTGCGCATGTTTTTGCAGAAATGTCTTGATGCGCGGCATGCCATAGAACTCGCCGGCAGAGGAGCGCGCTTCCGGGAAGCCGTCGGTGTAGAGCAACAGCGTTTCGCCGGTCTTGAGCGTGAATTCAGCGTTGCGGTATTCCTGATCTTCCAGCATGCCGACAATGGTGCCGGTGGCATCGCCGATATTGGTGACACTGCCATTGCGTGCGATCAGGTAAGGTGGCACGTGACCGCCGTTGGCATAGATGATTTTGCCTGAACTGATGTTGTAGCTGCCCAGGAAAATGGTGACAAACGCGCCGCCTTTCTGGCTGTCGCGCAGACGCTCATTGGTTTCCTGCAGAATTTCACCGGGGCTGCGACCACTTTGCGCCAGGTCGCGCACAATGGTGCGGGTCACTGCCATTACCAGTGCCGCTGACATGCCCTTGCCGCTGACATCGGCGATCACAAACACCAGCGTCTTCGGGTTGACCAAAAAGAAATCGAAGAAATCACCGGCCACATGATGCGCTGCCTGATTAAGCGCGTGCAGTTCGAATTCCTTGCGATCAGGAAAGGGCGGGAACTCGGTGGGCAGCAAGGATTTCTGGGTTTCGCGTGCCATCTGCAATTCACGCTCAACCAGTTTCTGCGCAGTTTCCTGCTGGCTTTGCAGTTCGATCTGTTTTTTCAGGTTTTTCAACATGCGGTTGAAGCCAAGACTGAGCCGGCCCAGCTCGTCGGTGGAGCGGATGTTCTCAATATGCGTGTCGAGCTTGCCGCGTGCGACTTCCGAAACCGCCGCTTCCAGTTTTTTGATCGGGCTGGTCAGCCGTGAACTCATCGTCCACACCAGCACAAAGGTGAGCGCGATGGTGAGGCTGAGCCCTGCCAATGCCACCTGGATTTGCGCGCGAATCGGTGCGATCAAGTCGTACTCGGAGGCGAGCGTGGCCAGCCGCCAGCCGGTGGTGCTGATGGGCGTATAGCTCACCCACAAATTGCCGGGCACGATGCTGCCATCGAGATAGAGATTGTTGACGACCCCCATGCCGGTGTCGCCAGCCATCACGTGACTGGTGATCTGCTGAAACAGCGGATTCACCAAGGACGCGCTCATCTCAACCAGGCCGGAATTGAGAATCAGCGCCGGGTCGTAGTGGGAAATGAAACGGCCGGACGGGCTCATGATCATGAAACGCGACGGGTCCATGCGCGCTGCCAGGCGTTGGTTCAACAAATCCAGTCGCAAATCGAGCGTGGCGACTCCGATGAACGTGTCGCCATTTTTGATGGGCACCGCATAAGTCACGATGGCCACATTGCCTTCGCCACTGTCGAAATACGGCTCACTCCAGAATGCATGTCCGCTGGTTTTGACTTGCTGGTACCACTGCACGCGGCCGCTGGTGTAGTCGCCCAATACCGAAGTAAGGTCGAGCCGTTTCATGTCCTTGTCGTACACATAGGGGGCAAACAGTCGCAGGTCGTTGTGGTAGGCGAAGGGTTCAAACGCCACGCTGGCGCCGTAAATCAGCGGGTCGCGGCGCATGGTGTCTTTCAGCAGATTGAAGATGGCTTCGGTATCCAGCGTGGGTTTGAGTCCGAGAAAACGGGCGGTGTCATCCACGGTGCCGCTGAGCGACACCAGCTCGTAGTTAAGGCCGGTGGCGAGCAGGCTGATCTCGCGCAAGTGCTGATCCTGCAGCGTAAACACCGCCGAGTCGTAGACGCGACGCAGTGTCAGTCCCATTACGACGCCGGCAATGAGCAGCAGCGGCAGGATGATGGAAACGATCAGCTTCCAGCGTATCGAGAACGTCAGATTAATGGTGGGCCTCCCGGTACGACTGGCGTGCCGGCAGGAACGGATAACTGACCAGCGGCGGTGTGCCGAGCAAGTGGCGGCGCAGCATGTCGAGCGCCACTGCGCAGCTCATGGTGCGCACCAGCGTGCGGGAGCGTTGCGACAGCTGCACGACCTGCACAAAACTTTGCTGACGGTCGCACAGCGCGATAGCAACGGTACCAACCGGTTTCTCGGCGCTGCCACCATCAGGGCCGGCGATGCCGGTGATGGCCAGTGCGTAGTCGCTGTCGAGCCGGGAGCGCGCGCCCACGGCCATGGCGATGGCGGTTTCCGCGGATACGGCACCATGATGTTCCAATGTCGCTGCATCTACGCCCAGCAACGCGATTTTGGCCGCGTTGGAATAACTCACCACACCATGTTGCAGGTAGGCTGAGCTGCCCGGGAACTCCACCAATTGGCTGCTGAGCATGCCGCCAGTGCAGGATTCCGCCAAAGCCAGTGTCACGTTCTGCGCCAGCAACAAGTTGTGTACTTCCTCGGCCATGGTGGGAAAACGGATAGACACAACAGCGTCACCGAGCAATGACCGTAGTGCTTTTACGTAAACATCCTGGCTGGCGATGGCAGCATCGCCGCGCGCAAAGATTTTTATTTCGACATGAGGCGGCGACGGACGATAGCCGAGCGTAAGGCCTGCCGGCAGCGCAATGGTATCGATGCGATCAGCCAGTGCAGATTCGCCGTGGCCAAAAGTGAGCAGTTTGCACAAGCGCGTGGCGAGTCCCTGCCGGAATTGCTGTTGCATGAACGGCACGAATTGTTCGTTCACCATTTGCTTGAATTCAACGGGTACGCCGGGCGTGAAAAACAGCCAGGCCCGATTGAGTTGCACGCGAAAGCCGGGAGCGGAGCCTGCAGGGTTGTCGATCAGCACAGCGCCTTGCGGCAGCCAGCATTGCTTGAGGTTGCTCGCTGCCATCTTGCGGCCACGTTTGCTGAACCACTCTTCAAGATGGCTACGCCATTGCGCGTGTTCTACCAAGGGAACGCCACAGGCTTTGGCGGCGGCTTCGGCACTGAGATCGTCGCTGGTCGGACCGAGCCCGCCGTTGACGAGAATGAGATCAGCGCTCTTGCTGCGCTCTGTGAAAATTGCCACCAGATCATCCATGCGATCGCCAACCGTGCTGCGACGGCTTAGCTCGATTCCAAGATTCATCATGCAGTCGGCGAGCCAGGCTGCATTGGTATCCACTATCTGTCCCGACAACACTTCTTCGCCGGTACTGATCATTTCAAGGAGCATGGTGCGATGACTGTCAGCAGGATCAGCAGTAAATCGCAATGATAGCCGATTAACCGGCCCGCTGGCCCAAGTTGATTACAGGTTGTCAGACGGGAGAAGCAAACACGCCGCCCGGTTCAGGGCGGTGGGATGAAAGGAGGGGGGAGAAATAGTTAGAGAGTCAGGATTACTTGGTTTCTGCTGCGTCATCCAGCTCTGCAGCAATGCTGAGCAGACGTTTGCCGGCTTCAACAGAAACGTCATCCGGGATTTCGAGCGTGCCAAGCCATAGCGCCTTGTCCTGCTCATCCTTGCCGCTGGAGAGGGTGCTCATGCCGGTAAGGGTTTGCAAGCAACGGATACGCTTGTATTTGGCAGGGTCGGCGACGGTTTCGTCTTTCAATACAACGCTGGATTCATACAGCACGTAGGCGCCATCAATAGACTGCCAGAAAAAGTCGGTGCCGTTGCGGCTGGCTTTCAGCTCGGTCTCGGCCTTTTCTTTTTCGGTGGTGATGTCCTTGAGTTCCTTGCGGGTCTTGACCAGCGCGTTGTTCACGCTCTGGTTGTCGGTGGCCTGCTGCAGGGCTTTCTTCTTGAGGTCGGCAACCTGGCGTTTGAGGCGTTCAGGGTCGAGTGCTTTGAGTTCTTTCAGTTCGTCAGCGGCGACTTTAAGTTCGTCGCGTACTTTCTTGAGCTGGGTGTTGAGGACGTTGTCTTTCTTGTCGCCATCAATCAGCTGTTCCAGCTTTTCCAGCTGGACCCGCTGCTGCAGGGCCTCGAATTCAGCTTCGACGCCGGCAAAGTGCTCGAATTGCTTTTCAAGGTGCTCGAAGTCCTTTTTCTGGTCGAGCAAGTCGTCGCGCAGCTTCTTCTCGAGCAGACGAGCACGCTCAAGCTGCTCGAGCAACTGGTTGCGCTCGTCTTCAAGTTTGGCAACTTCACCTTTGAGGACACTGCTGGTACGTAGTTCTTTCAAGCTTAAAACTTGGGCCATGTCGGGTACGTTAGATGTGCTATGTCTGTAGAAATCAGAACAAGGAAGGGAATGAAAAAGCGGCGCGAATTTTAGCACGCAAACACCGCTTCAGAGCAAGCTTATCCAGCCCGGTAAATGTGAAAAAGCATTGCAAATTCCCCGATTGCCGGGGAAATGCAGGTTTGTGTGGTGAAAACAGAAGTTTGGGCCGGGTTTCAGCCCTTGAGTTCGGCAATTTTTGCCTTCATCTGCTTGAGCAGGCCGTCGATGCCGTCTTTGCTGAAGATCGGGCGGTAGCTATCCCGGTAAGTGCTCACCATGCTGACGTTTTCCACGACCACGTCGTAAATGAACCAGCCATCCTTGCGCTTGCGCAGCTTGTAGTTGACCGGCACATCACCACTTTTGGCGACAATCACGGTGTCTACCGTGGCCAAGGTGTCTTTCACGTCTTCGTGGCGGATTTCCACTTTCTCGTCGGTATAGGCCTTGAGGCGGCCGATGTAGTTGTTTTCGATGGTCTGCGACAGCAGCTCCTTGAATTCACTCTGCTGATCGGCATTGATGGCTTTCCAGTTGGTGGAAAGCACGCTCTGCGCCATGGCTACATCGTCGAACGCTTTTCTGATTTCGACGCTGATGCTGCTGCGATCCTTGTCAAAATTGAAATCCGGCTTGCGCAAAATGCCGAGGATTTTGTCGACAGCACCCTTCACTGCAGCCGAGGGGGTGGCGTCATCGGCCTGGCTGAGAGGCGCAATGCTGAGCAAAGGCAGCAGCAGGCCCAGAGCCAGCACCACGCGACGGCTGCGCACAAAACGATGCGTCAAGCGTGGGAACAAGGTGAAGATCGAGGCCATGGGAGCTCCTTACTGTTGGTGGATACGGCAAATGCGGCGCGAATTATAGCGCCAGTCGTTGAATCGTCGCTGAATTCCGGCAGCAAGTCTGTTGGGTAAGCCGCTTATTTTTTGATCTTGCCTTCGCGGTTCTGAACCCAGGCGCTGCGGAAGAAAATATAGGGATCCAATGAGTTTTCGTAGAAACCTTCGTAGGAATCCTTGTCGAGCGAGAGATTGACCTCGGCTGAGGCCAGCGTGATGCCGACCACTTCACCCGTTTCCAGATTGTGCAATACCGGATTGAGACTGCTGGTGGCAATGTCGCCCGTCAAATCACGCAGGCTGGACGAGCCATAGAAAGGCACGACCAGGTAAAAGCCATGGCCAACGCCATAGCTCGCCATCGTTTGCCCCAGGTCTTCATCATCTTCGATCAGCCCAACTTCGGTGGCCGGGTCGAGGAAGCCCAAAAGACCTACCGTGGTGTTGAGCACAAAGCGCCCCAGCTCGCTGGCGGCATTGCGGGGTTCTCCCTGCAGCAAGGCGCTGATGGCAGACATGGGGTCTTTCAGATTACTGAAAAAATTGGCGAACGACGTGCGCACCGGCACCGGCAAGATCCGCAAGCCGCGGGCAACCGGTTTCAGCGCATAACGATAGACTTTGTCGTTAAACGCAAAAGTGACACGGTTTAACGATTCCAGCGGATCGGCAATCTTAACCTCGGCTGCCTCTGCCTGATCTACAAAAAAATCTTCATCCTGGGCGTCCTGGGCCGCCCGTGCAGTCATTGAGCTGCACAGGCCTGCCAACAGCATTACGGCCAAAAGTTGTCGATGAGTCCTGGTCTTGAGCATGAACTTGATCCCTTTCACACAAGTTCCCCGTTGGTCGGCAGCGGCCATTATTTTTTGCCGCCGCCGTCGAAGATGTATTTACTGACCAGCTCTTCCAGGCTGACAGCGGACTCGGTCTC
>CANCGR010000043.1 GCA_947377625.1 Gammaproteobacteria bacterium
TGGTCAACCGCAAATAAGGCTTAAGCGCCCTCCAACCCAGCGGAAACAAGCCCTTGGCATCCTCGTCGGAGACTGATGGAACGATGATCACATCTTCGCCGTCTTTCCAGTTCACCGGTGTGGCCACCTTGAACTTGGCAGTCAGCTGCATTGAATCCAGCACACGCAGTATCTCGTCAAAGTTGCGCCCGGTAGTCATCGGATAGGTGAGCATCAATTTGATTTTCTTGTCGGGGCCAACAATGAACACCGAACGCACAGTAGCGTTGTTGGCAGCAGTACGACCTTCTGAAGAGGTACCTTCATCGGCTGGCAGCATGTTGTAAAGCTTGGCGATAGCCAAGGTAGGGTCGCCGATCATCGGGTAGTTCACCGCAGCCCCTTGCGTCTCTTCAATGTCTTTGGCCCAACGCGCATGGTTCTCGACCGGATCAACGCTGAGGCCAATGATCTTGGTGTTGCGCTTGGCAAATTCGGGTTGCAGCTTGGCCATGTAGCCGAGCTCGGTGGTGCACACCGGCGTGAAGTCTTTCGGATGTGAAAACAGGATGGCCCAGCCATCGCCAATCCACTGGTGAAAACTGATGGGGCCGGCTGTGGTGTCGGCGCTGAAATCGGGGGCGGTATCGTTGATGCGTAAGCTCATGAGGGTCTCCTTGCTGGTGGGTTCAGGTGTTGGCATTGCACTGCTGTGCTCCAACCGGAAATTACCGCACTGCGCTTCATAGGGCAAACTGCACCTTGGCAGATGGCAGCAGTGCGTGCTGTTGCATGGCGAGCCTGTGGTAGTGCGCATACGGATCGCCGGGCTGCAGTGAGCTGCGGCTCAATACCGAGAAATCCGGCACGGCTTCAGCGCGCAAATGTTGCAGCTGCAGCAGCAGACTCGGCCAGGGGCCGAAGCCGGATTCAGTATTGATATGGCCCACTTCACCGAGGTCGACGAAATGGCTGCGCCAGCGTTGCTTGATTGCCAACGCATCGGAAAATTTCAGCCAAGGATCGTTCTCGCTGCCGATCATCGCGCTCTTCACTGAGTACGGCAGCGCTTGGGGCAATATGTCGGCCACGCTGGTGATCTGGCCGGAGGTGCCATCGAAACGGGTATTGCGCAGGCCGCCGCTGGCAGCGAAGCGCCGCGCATCAGCGGGTGCCACAAACACGATGCCGGCAATGGAAAGGGGTTTTTCCGCCGCCACCGTGGCGGCCACCAGGCAACCGAAGCTGTGCGCAACGATCAGCACCGGCTTGCCCACAGCAGCGATCTGGCGATGCGCCTGATCGGTCCATGCGGTGATGTCCGGGCTTTCCCAATCGACATCGCGCAGTGTCGAGCTGTCGGCCAGCCTGCTCTGCAGCCAGCTTTGCCAATGGTCAGGGCCACTGCCGTGATAACCGGGTATGAAGAAGATGCTGTGGCTCATGGCGTTGCCTCAAATCGAAAATATGGCCTGCGGTCCTTTCAATGCTTCCATGCTGCGGGCCGGGTGCCAGTGGAAGCGTGAGGCATCGAACCAGCGGGTATTGCTGAGCCAAAGCCCGTCGAGCTCGAAACCTTTGTCACGGTTGACGATCACGGTTTTCTGCGCAGCGCCGTCGACAAACACGAAGCGATTGTGCGGGCCGCACCAACTGCTCACCAGCTCCTGAAAGAAACGGTCGTGCAGCAGCTGTGGGCGATTGCGCAGAATCGGCTGCAGATAATCGTTCACCAGATGCCAGGTATCAGAACGCTCCTGGGTGTGGCGCGGCATATTGAGCGTGCCGTTGTGCGCCAGATAAATGTCGTCAGTGATCTTGATCGGATGTGTGTTCTCAAAGTCCACCAGACCACTGGTGCCATAACGCAGATGGATCACACATTCTTGCGGATGAAACTCTTCGTACAGCTCATGCAGCTCGCGGATGGAGGTGGTGGCAGAGCGGCGAATCACCAACTTGCCGTTGTTGTCATAGCTGATGAAACCGTAGCCATGCGGATTGAACGCAGCGGCTGAATCCAGCAACTGTTCCGGCAATACGGCATTTTTGGGTTTATGAATCAGCAGGCACATGGCGGCGGTTACGGTTAAAAATTCTGGTTTCGAAATTGCCTTTCAGAACTTGGCCAGCATCACTTCCGTGGCCTTGAATATGGTCAGCAGCTCATCGCCCACCTTGATATTGAGCGAATCAATCGAGCGGGTGGTGATTACCGAAGTGACGATGCCGGCAGCGGTTTGCACGTCCACTTCCGACAGCACTGGGCCACGGATGATTTCTATCACGGTGCCCTTGAACTGGTTTCTGGCATTGATGGCGGTAATGGCTGTCATGGCGTGTTTCCTTCCTGCGCAAGCTATGTGTTCATCGTGAGCACAAAGTAGCAGCGGCGCGGGAAGGGCAGAACCAAGAAAAACTGCAATGGTTATACGATTTAGCGGAAAGGCGGGAAGAACTTGGCGTCAGTTCTTGCCGCGCTGGGTCGACGGATTCGTCAAACGCGGATAACTCTTGCTGGCGAGGGCGAGGCATTGCTCCTCGAATTTGCGGTAGTCGGCCACTACTTGCCGGCCGAGATCAGTCAACGTGGCACCGCCACGGCCCTGGCCTCCTTGCTGGGTTTCATAGAGCGCGCCGCCAAACACCCCGTTGATTTCATCGAGCAGCAGCCAGCCCTGTCGATACGACATTTTCATTTCTCTGGCGGCAGCAGAAATCGAACCGGTGGTTTCCAGCAGTTCAAGCAGATGGATTTTGCCGGGGCCGATGCGGCCAGCCTGTTTGTCCTTGTCGAAGACGAATTGAATATTGAGTCGTGCCATGGCGGAACAATACCTGAAAGCGCCGGGACAGGGCCAGAGTTTTGCCAGTGCGCGTTCCGCTATATTCAACAGGATATAGACGCTATATTCAAATGGATATAGAATAAAAAACAGTTAAAACTACCTGAGAGTGTGTTGCATGAGATTGAAGAAGTTGTCGTTGCTGGCGGTTGCCGTGGCCAGTGCTGTGCTGCCAATGTTGGGACAGGCGCAAACGACCAGCATTGAATCCATTCTAGTGACCGCTCGTTTGCGGGAAGAGGATGTGCAGAAGGTGCCGGTGTCAGTCTCAGTAGTAGGATCTGACCTGCTTGAACGTACTGCCACCGACAACCTGTCGCAGATCGCACGCCTGGTGCCCAGTCTCAGTTATGTATCACCCAACCCACGCAACACCGCCTTTACCATTCGCGGTCTTGGCAGCAGCGTGGTGGCAATTTCGCAAGCCAATGATGGTCTTGAACCCGGCGTTGGCTTTTACGTGGATGGCGTTTATCACGCGCGCCCTGCAACAGCCGCTTTCGATTTCTCTGATCTGGAGCGCGTTGAAGTGTTGCGCGGGCCGCAAGGCACCCTGTTTGGCAAGAACACCACGGCAGGCGCAATCAACATCGTGAGTCAAGCGCCCGGTTTCACGCATGAAGTGAATGCCGAGCTCAGCACTGGCGAGTTCGGCTGGTTGCAGGGCAAGGGCTCCATCGGTGGCAGCATAGTGGATGGCGTGGTAGCCGGCCGCATGTCAGTGATTGCCACCCGGCGTGACGGCGTGATCAGAAACGTCACCACCGGCCGCATGCACAACGACATCGACAATTTGGCAGTGCGCACCCAATTGTTGTTCCCGGTCAGCGATGCGCTGCAGTGGAGACTGAGCACTGATTACAGCAGCTTCGACAACAATTGCTGCACGCAGGTCTATTTCGGTGTGGGCACCACACTGAAAACTGCCAACAAGCAGTATCCGGCGCTGGCCGCCGGCCGTAATTACACGCCGCCCAGCCTGAATCCTTATGATCGCCTGACCGACATTGATGCTGATCTTGCAGTGAACACCAGCGAAGGTGGTGTTGCGTTGACCGGCGATCTGAAGCTCGACGCTGGCACCATCACCAGCATCAGCGCCTGGCGCTACTGGAACTGGGACGCGGCCAATGACCGTGATTACACCGGACTTTCCATCCAGACTTTCCAGCATATTCCGTCGCGACAGGATCAATACAGCCAGGAGCTGCGTTTCACCTCCAAGCCTGGCGTAGTCGATTATGTGGGCGGTTTGTATTTCTTCACGCAAACCATCACCGGGCGTCCGATCACCATTTACGGCCCTGTTGCTACTTACTGGTTGTTGGGACCTTCCACCTTGCCTGACTCCTTGCTGGATGGTTACGGCACCGACGGCCATACCCGTTTCAAGTCCAACAGTTATGCTGGCTATGGTGAACTTACCTGGCACGTGAACTCTGCATTTTCGGTAAGCGGTGGTTTGCGTTACACGAAGGAAGACAAGGACGGCAGTTTTGATTCGACTGTGTCTGGCGGCTTGGCAAATCCAACTGCAGCGCAGCTCACCAGCAAGCTGTCGATTCTGCGACCGCAATCCTATGTTGCCAGTGTCAGCGACGGCAGCCTGACTGGCCGCCTTAATCTCAGTTATCAGTTGAATGACGACGTAATGTTCTACAGCGGTTATTCGCGTGGCAGCAAATCCGGTGGTATCAACATGTCGGGCTTGCCACTGAATGCTTCCAATCTGCCCGCGCTGGATACTGCTATCGTCAAGCCCGAAAAAAATACCACTTATGAGCTCGGTGTGAAGACAGAGTTGTTCAATCGACGGGCTATGCTCAATGCTGACGTCTACTACACTACTGTGAAAGATTTTCAGGCCAACGTGGTCGATACCGGCCCCGGTGCTTTGCGTGGCTATCTTGCCAATATACAGAAGGTACGAGTGCAGGGTGCTGAAGTTGATTTCACTGCCAAAATAGCGGAAAGCTTTACCACGCGCTTCTCGCTGAACTGGACCGACGGCAAGTACGCGTCCTACGTGAATGGCCCGTGTCCGCTTGATCGCGTTGGCAACAGCACAGCTGCCTGCGATCTGAGCGGCTTGCGTTTATCATCACAGCCGAAGTTGTCAGCGGCTGCGGGCGCAGAATATTCACACGCAACTACGCTGGCAGGTGCCAGCGGTGATGCATTTGTGCGGCTTGATCTGACCGCACGCAGCAGCACTTACGGTGATCCTGCTGATTCCAAAGCGCTGCTGATCGGTGGCTACAGTGTGCTCAATGCCAGTGCCGGTTTCCGCCAGAAAGGCCCGTGGGAAGTGCAGGTGTGGGCACGCAATCTCACCGATCGTGAATATATGCAGAACCTGACAGTACAGGCCGGCAACTCCGGTTTGATTGTGGGCACACCGGGTGATGAGCGCATGTTTGGAGCAACTGTACGGGTTAAATACTGAGTCGCTGCTAGTGGTGATTCCTCAGCTTCGCGTTGGCTGCACAACCTTATCCGGCCAATCTTCAGCTACAGTGAAACTCTGCCCTACATTCTTCAAGTGCGAGAATTCCTGCTGTAGCAGCTTGTGCCGAATGGCTTCCAGGGACCGGGGACCTCCATGTTGAAATAGCGCTCGCCACAGCGTGAACACACATCGGCGGTCACCAGAATGGATGCCGTATTGGTGCCACCCTTCAGCAAGTGCTCTACGGTTTTGGTTTCCAGCACGCCCCCGCAAACAGCACAGAGTTCAGCCGTTGTCATTGCGCTATCCTCGTTTTGAAGTTGAGCCATCGTCGCGGGTCGGGTTTGTAAACGGTAATCAAAATTGCCATTTGGCTGGAGGGATTATAGGCCCACACACTATGGATCGGTAAGGCGCTGCTGGCGAACCCCAAGATCAGGCAGCTTGGATAAGGTTTGTCGCTTGGGTAGTCTTCAATAACTTCGCCCTGCAAGCCAGACAGCAATATCGAGTCCAAGGTCAATTCGTCATTGGCCGCTTCTTCGCCTGCGTGCAGGGAGATTTTGACATGCTCGCACAAAATGGCGGCTTTTAAGGCGTTGATATCCATATCAAGTTGCTCCAATCCTCCTGAAGCAACATAGTAGAGGCTAGAGAGATTTCCAAAAAATCTCTTTCTGCCAACCTGATATTCACATCCTGAAAGCGGATGGAGCGGTAATTGCGGATGCTCATTACCCGCTTTTCAATAGTGTGCGATCGATGCGGGATTCTTTCCGGAAAACCCTACGGCCCCTTGCAGGAAAAATTCTCAGCCGACTTGATATCGCCAGTGCCCTTGTACTGCGCATGTTGTGGATAAGGGCACAGCGGCCGGCTGACGCCCGGCATGCTTCTGCCGGTAGCAGTTACGCTGGCAGGCGCCTTGTCGTGCTCCACCCATTCCACGATCGGGCTTAGCATGTCGAAGCTGTCGAGTGTGGCCGTGCCGCCCTGGCAATGGCCCATGCCGGGCACCATGAAGATGCGGCTGAATTTGTCGACAGTTTGCAGGCCACCATTAGCTGCTGTCATGTTCTGGTAGTAATTCACGGTGTCCATCGCCGAGAACCACGGATCACTCATGCCGTGATAAAAAATCTGTTTGCCGCCGTGGCTTGCGAAGCTCGACAGTTTCAACGACACGCTGTCGCCGATGGCAACATCGGTAGCAGTGTTGGCGATGAACTCGGCATCCACATCCTGTTTCATCATCAGTGCTGAAGGAGCGCCTTCGGGTGGTTTGCCGCCGTTCAGAATGCCGGGAATGAAGCCGGGGTCAGCCATGCCGCTGTCGTAGGCGAAACGTGAATAGACTTGCACGCCGCGACTGTCGACCGGCCCGGCCATCGCTTTTGCCAGTGCATCGGCTTTGGCAGGCGTCAGGCAGTTTTCGCTGTTGCCGGCTTTGCACGCAATTGAGCGCGGATCAAAATTACAGGCAGCCACATTGAAGATGAGGCCGTCTTTGGCGCCGTCGAGTGCATCGCACGACTGCTTCAACGCATTCACAATCAGTGTTTGCTCCTCTTTCGAGTAAGTGCCACCCGGCACTGGCTGACCATTGGCATCTTTGGCTGCCGCCTGATTCATCTGCACGTTGATCCAGCGTAGCGCGAGATTGGAAAGGCCGGTACGGATCGCGGGTGAGCCAGTGACGATGCCGTCAAACAGAAACGGATAACGCTGCGCCATGATCATGCTTTCGCGACCACCGGTGGAACAGCCGACGAAATACGACTTGTTGATGGCTGCGCTGTAATACTGCTCAACCATTGGCTTGGTGGCTTGGGTGACGCGCATGTTGCCGAGGAAGTAGAAATTAAGCGCCGCTTCCTGGTCAGCCATAAAACTGCTGTCGAACACGCCGCCCTGGTGACCGCTGTCGGTGCTTACCACCGCAAAGCCGCGCGCCAGTGCATTCTGGTCGCCGGTGGCTTGTGCGCCGAGCGGCTCGCCGAGACTGCCGTTGAGGCCGCCACCGCCCTGGAACAGATAACGGCCATTCCACTTGTCGGGCAGGTTAAGAGCGAAGCGCAGTGCGTAGGATTTGCCATCGCTGCCAGTGCGGCGATCCAGCTCACCTTCCACATGGCAATGCGGCGGTAAAGTAGCGGCAGGTGCGCCGGGCGGGCCTTGCAGTTTGCGATCAGTGGCGTGTGCTGCTGCCATGATTTTGAGTTTGAGGCCGGCCGGTGCATAAGTCAGCAACGCTGAACAGGCGGCATCGCTTTGGGCTGCTGCGGGCAGGCAGGTCAACAGCAGTGCGGCCATCGCGGTGGCGCAAGCCGTTTTGAATCCGGGACGAACGTGCAGGATGTGCTTCATGATTTTTCCCCTTTGGTTTTTAGTTATGTTTTTTTTCCAACAGACGTTCGGCATTGGCCAGCAGTTGGTCCAACTGTTGTTTCATCAGTTTTTCATTGATTCCCGCCAGCAGCATTTTTTCATTGCGCAGCACCTGCGGGCGCACTTTTTCCAGCAGCTCGCGGCTTTTGGGCGTGAGGCTGATCAACTGGGCCCGGGCATCAAACGGATTGGTTTCCTTGCTCACCCAGCGCTTGGCCAGCAGCTGCATCACTGAGCGGCTGATCCAGGCTTTGTCGACATGCGCGCGGCGCGCCAGCTCGTTGATGCTGAGCAGGCCATCGTCATACAACAAATTCATGATGCGCAAATCGGTGTTGCGCAGACCGCGCGCACCGGTGGAATGTTTGGCCAGCACCGCGATGATTTCGGTAAGGCGCGCGAGTCTGACCTGAATCAGGTCTTCCATCTGTTTCCGGTGTTTGCCGGCAGAGGCTGGGGTTGCTGCAAGTGCTGCGGGTATTTTTTTCTTGGTGGCCATGGTGTTGCTTTCCGTTGCTTGCACAACGATTCTGGGGCGGCCGTGTGGTGTAGTCAATCCGCGACTAATGGATACCGTAGTCGATAAGGTCGTCGAAATAGCCGGTCACGGTCAGTGTCACCGTCACAGGATGATCGTTGAAATTCAGCCAGAACCAGCCGTGTTCACCGGCAAATGGCGCAGTGAGTGTGCCGTTGCCGCCAGCGCTTTCCTGTTCTTCCTTGTAGCGCACCCAGAAGTCATTGCTCAAGGCCGGGTCGTGGCCGTGATAGTCAACGTAAACCTTGTTGTCGCCGTCCACCTTCCATGAGAACGCAATAGCCTTGCCGCTTTGCATCTTCACTTTCACTTCGGTTTCTTTCTCGGGCGGTAGCACTACTTGCAAGGTGCGGGTCACTGGCGGCAATGCTTCGTCCTGAAAAACTGCCGGGTTGGGCAGCGGCACTGGCTGACCCGCATCGGGAATCGGCACTTCACGCAGCTTCTCATTACCGCCGACATTGTCGGTGACGGTGATGGTTTTCTTCGGTGCCGCCATGCTGGTCAAGCCCAGCGCTTTGCCGATGCCGGTGTGGTCGATGCCGTATTCCGCTGGCAGCACGATGATCAGCAGAATCAGCAGCGCAGCAATAACGGCAGCGGCAATGCTGAGCAGCAATTTGCGGGAACTGACTTGAGGCGTTGGCATGGTGGCGTTGGTCATAAGGGCACTCAAATTGAAGAAGTCAGCCTCAAGCTGAAATTAACAGGCCAGTCAGCTGATAACCGAACAGCACGAAACCGGCTGTCATGATCACCATGTTGCTCACATAAGCGCGGTTGAGAAACGACTCGCTCTGCCGCCACCAGCTGAACAACAACAGGATAAACGCCAGCGCCGTGAACTGGCCCAGTTCAACACCGAGGTTGAAACCGATCATGTTGGCGACAAGCCCATCAGGCGACAGCTTCAGGTTTTGCAACTTGGTGGAAAGCCCGAAGCCGTGCACGAGGCCAAACAGGAACACTGCCACTTTGGTATTGATGCTGAAGCCGAGCAGCTTGAAGCCGCCGACATTTTCGAAGGCCTTGTACACCACCGACAACCCGATCACCGCATCAACGGCATAAGGGTTCACATGAATGCTGGCGAGCACACCGACCAAAAGCGTAAGGCTATGGCCAAGCGCAAACAGGCTTACGTAAACGGCGACATCCTTGAGCCGATACAAAAAGAAAATGACACCGGCCAGAAACAGCAAATGGTCGTAGCCGGTCACCATGTGCTTGGCGCCCAGATACAGGTAAGGAATGAACTGCAGGCCGCTCACGCTTTCCAGATAGTGTGCATCGTTTTCGGCCACGCCATGTGCAAACAATGTGGCTGGCATCAGGCCGAGCAGCAACAACAACAACGGGATGCGCCATTGGTTCAATGGGCGCAGCATGTTTTGCAAAAGCAAGAGTGGCGACATCGCAGAAAGTTTCACGCAGTAATCAGCATTGAGTGACAAGCGGCTATGTTTGACGCAATGCCGGAATATTGCAAGTTGCCGCTATCACTGCCCGACCCGCCACACAGACGCATTGCTCCACTGCTGCAATTGCAGTTTGGCCCACTCAGGTTTTTTGTCGGTATGACAAGTGGTGCACGGATTGGGAATGCCGAACTGTTCTGTTTGCGTAGGCGTGATAAAGCGGAACGTATGACTGCGCACGTTAACGTCAGCAATGGTCTTGGCGATTTTCGGCATGTGGCAACTGACGCACGCGCTGCCTTTGCTGTCGACTGCATGATGCGTGTGCTCGGTAAGCGTGGTGCCGGTGGGGCCATTGGGTGAACCGGTGGCATGACAGCTCAGGCAGATCGCATTGCTGGCGGCGGGCTTGAGCAAGTCAGCCTGATTATTGGTGCCGTGCACGTCGTGGCACGACCAGCAGGTAACGCCGTGCTTGTACATTTCACTTTGCACAAAGTCATTGCCTTGCATGCGGTTCTTGTGAGCCGAGTCTTCCTGCCAGTGCGTGAAAGTTTCTTCGCCCAGTTTGTGCTCTTCCAGTTTCCACACATCGCTGAGTTTGTCGCCGGGCAGGTAGCCAACCGGCCAGTCGTAATAGACGCCTTTGACCGGATTCTTGCTTAACTGGCCCTGTGAATGGCATTGCATGCACACATCCACCGCGGCCATTGGTGCCAGATGGGCAGGATTCACAATATTCAAACTCGTTGGCTTGCTGGCGTGTTCGCTGCCGGGGCCATGGCATTTTTCGCAACCCACATTCCACTCGGTGACTTTTTTGGTGGCAATGTCGTAATTGGTGGAGTGGCAGCCGTCACATAATGCGCCGGTGGGGCGTTGTTCATTGGCATCGGGATAGAACGCGGTCCACCAGTCAGTGCCCTTGGCCACATGGTAGGCGGCCCATTTGTGATTCTGCACATCCCACTGCGCGCCTTGTGCAAAATAGTCATCGCCCTGTTTGGTGAAGTAACGCTGTTTCCATTTGCTGCCATACATGAACGCTACATCGGTCAGCGAAAAATTCACCAGCGGGTCCTTGGTGCCAAAATTGCCCAGCACTTTTTCAGGATGCACTTTTGGATCCACCACTACGTTGGCCATGCGCGTCTTCTGCCAGCGCTCATAGACTTCACCATGACATTCGCCGCAGGTAGCAGAGCCAACGAACTTGGCAGTGTGGTTGCCGGCCGGCGCGGCGGCCGCTTTGCTTTGCGCCTGCGACACGGAAGGCAGCACCAGCATGAGTGTAGCCATCACCACTGCTGCTGTTTGCAACAAGATGCGAACTTGTTTGAAAGGCATGTCCATAAGCGTTCCTCATTTTTAATTGGCAAGGGTGCTGTAGTTGTTACTTGAAAATTTCCAGTGCCAGCC
>CANCGR010000044.1 GCA_947377625.1 Gammaproteobacteria bacterium
TGTGGCACCAGCATCGCCTGCCAGAGCACCACAGCACCATTCGCGTTGCTACCGGCAAATACCAGCGAGCTGCCATCAATACCAACCAACATCAGCCAGTCCTGAAAGAACAAGCCAGCGTTGGTCAGCACGATCAGCAGCTTTGCTGACAGCGGCGCCTGCAGAAAAACGTCGGTTATTACGTCATTAATGCCTGCAAGGTAAGCGACCACCAGGTAAACCAAGCTCAACGCAGCGACATAGCAATAGACGGGATAGAGCCGCAAATAACGGTTGATGTAGAAAGCGGAAACCGTTGAATAGGACTTGCTTGCCAGCAACACATGCGAGATCAGAAAGCCGGACACCATGTAGAACATGCGCACGGCATTTTGGCCACCGACGAAGACGAAACCGTAGCAGTGCGTCAATAGCACACTGATAGCCAGCAGGATTCTCAGAGTTCCCATTGGGCGAACCCCATGGGTTCAATCTCCATGTTGGTTGCTGGCCTGAAGGACGAACTTGCCGCTAGTTTTGTTGCTTCCAGCTGGTGGAGGCGTCTTCAAACTCTTTTTGCTTCTTGCTGTACTGGATCAACGCTCTCAGGAATTCCGGATGCTCCTTGGCCACTTGTTTCATCTTGAGCTGAAAACCCTCGCGTTGCGCGGAAATTTTGGCTTCCAGCGGGATGCTGTTGGGCGTGGTGCCGAAGGCCAGGTTGTCTGCATAGTCACGCGCGTGTTCCTGCATCGCGTCGCGTTCAAAACCGGTATCGCAGACCGCTTTCTTGAAGCGGCTACCCGTGGGCGGACGGATGCTGCAGTTAACGGTGTAGCGCCGATCGTCATTGAATTTATTGAAAACGTCATAGGTATGTATTTCGGCTTCCATCATTTGCGTGCGCAGTTTGCGCACACGTTCACCGATGATGGTTATTTCCTCGGGCTTGACCTGCTCGCTGTCCCGTACAGCTATGTTCTCTTGGCCCAGCGCGCAGAGCGGAGTGCATAGCGCCAAAATCAGTGTAGCAATTCGAATGTTCATTGCGAGGTTCCTCTCTTATATATGTTCAACATTAAACTTCAACTACAACCAAAAACTCCAGCTGCATAAAGTGGAGTGTACTGCATCAGCATTACCGGGTTTGTCCTACGCCAGCACTTGCTGCGTCAGAATTTCCTGCACCAGCGCTTTGTCCACCTGTGCTTGCTGCACCAGGAGCAGCAATACCATAGTTGGCAGGATTGGGGCCACTGGGTTCCACCGGGCCATAACCATTACTGCCGGTATTGGCTTCGTTCGTATAGGCAAATATGCCGTCCGCAAATCCTGATCGGGCTTTGGCTATCCTGGCTGAATCCAATTTCGCAGTCACCACATTAAACAGTTTGGCAAAGGCAGGGTAATTTTTGTTGTAGGTTGCAGCACTACAAAATGCTGTCAAATCCTGGTAATTCCTCAGCATGGTCGCCGCTATGGCTTCCTGGTTGGCCAAAGAAGCGGTGGAGGCCGCTGAGTAGTCGCGGGCCAATTTGTTGTACTCATCAGCCAGCGCTGCGCATTGCAATTTGAAATCGTAAAGCTGGTTGCTGTTGCTAATGTTTTTTACCATTTGGCAGGGTATGCGCCTGCGGTGTTGCCCGGGAGCATCTGCACATGCACTTGCTGTGGCATTCCATTGTGCAACAAATCTCAGGCCGTCCGATTTTGCGGCATTTATGGACCGGGTCAGCGTGTCCATCGCGGCCAAGCCTGACCAGGTCGTGGGTAGCGGAGCGGAATTTTTTTCAACAGCAGGTGCCGCAGCGTGCAACGAATTTGTACTCTCCATGGCAATTAATGCGTGAGTCGCCGACTTGTCAGCAGTCTGTGCAGAAGCAGTTGTTGCACCGCCATCAATGGCAGCAGCAGTTGTCGCTGTACTGCGGGTTACAGCCGGTTTGTTCTTGTCAATGCCAGCAGCAGGTGCTGACAGTGGCGATGCCGAAAACGATGAGGCCGGCGTTGACACTTGCTTTGGCTCCAGCGCCGGCATTGCCGGTGTCGGTGCCGTTGAAGTGACATGTTTGGCTGCTTCGGCAATAACCGGCAGATTTGCTGTTGATTGGGCAATGGCAACAGTAGCTTCAACCGACTTTCCAGAAGCATTTTCAACAACAGGTTTGCTGAAGGCCAAACCACCGAAGACAAGCAACAGCAGACCAGTCAGTAACGAGTGCTTGCGGGCAGGGAACGACATTTGCACGATCATGACTATGCGTTTGCGCAACTCCGACGTGCTATCAACAATCCCTATGCCATTGGTGACCACAAAACGGCGTGACTGCGGCTGGCTGAGTTGCAGCAGCGTGTGGCCGTAAGCCTGTCCGTGGCGACAACCGAGATGGTGCAGGGTAGCGGCATCGCAAACCAGCTCGCGGTCATTGCGTATTCGGTTGAAGCCAAACCAGATAAGCGGGTTGAACCAATGCAGAATTTGCAGCAGTGCCAACAACCAGTTGCCGGCAATATCAAAACGTTTTACATGCATCAGTTCATGCAGGAACACATGGCGTAATTGCGCCTTGCTCAACTGGTGTTGAATGCCTTCGGGCAGCAACAACGCCGGCTTGAAGCAGCCGCTAATCAAGGGCGCTGCTATTGCAGGCGTGGTGATTAAACGAATTGGCGTCTGGCAAAGTGCTTCCTGGCGGCAACTGTCCAATAGTTTTTGCAAATCGGGGTGGGCAGGGTGTGCCTGATGCACCAGCCGTGAGAAGCGAAAATTCCTGATCAACACCACACCCAGCAGTAGCACCACACCTGCACACCAGGTTAGCAGCAGCAGGTTGTACCAGCCAAAAGGAGTGCTCTCATTGGCCTGCTGGGCTGGCATGGAATTCACCAGCGCGGGTAAAAAGCCTGTTCGCGATATTTTGTTACGGTATGCATTTGGCGCTAATGGCATTGGTGCCGAGCCAGACTGGTTCGTGCTTGCCGCCGGGCCTGTAGGTGGCAGCTCAATCTGCACAGGAGCAATGAATGCTTGCGGAATCACGGCTTTGAATCCAATCGGTGTCAACAGGCTGATCACCACCGGCAGCCACAGCAGATAATGACCATTGGCAGTCAGCAAGCGGCCCAACGTTTTTTGCACGAGGATAACCAGCACTATCAGCACGGAAGCTTTAAGCGTGCTGTAGACAATGAAAGCTGAAAAAACTGCTATGGCTTCCAGGAAACTTGCCATGACTAGTTCTCCTTGTTGTATTTACTCAGTATGCGTTCGAGTTCAGCCCGGTCTTTTTTGCTGAGTGGGCTGGTTTTTACGAAATGGGCCAGCATCGGTGAGAAGGCGCCATCAAATACTCTCGAAAGAAATGAACTGCTGGCCTCGCCAATACATTCGTCTCTGGTAAACAGCGGCGTATAGCGATAGAGCTTGTCGACCACGGTGGCTTCCAGCACGCCTTTTTTCTGCAGCCGGCTTAACATGGTGCGCACGGTTTTGGCATGCCATTCCTGCAGGTCGACCAGTTGCTCCGTTACTTCATTGGCGGTCAGGCCTGGCGCTTGCCACAGCACTTTCATGATCTGCCATTCGGCGTCGGATATCTGGATCTGTTTGCTCATCATGATTGCCCTTCAGTCGACTCCTGGGTAGCAGAAGCGTTGGTGCTTATGTTGCCTTACAACTGTAATCCGAATTAAGATTACATCTGTAATCTTGTGTCTGCAAGTTTTTTAGCGACTATATTCCTGCCAAATCATGCAAGTCCTACTAGACTGCTGATACCCAATCCCGGCCTGTCTTGTTCACTATGCGTTCATGGACGATCGCATTCAGCCTCGGTGTGGCGTTGGCCGCGTTGCTGCCGACACTGCCTCCGGCAAATTTTGTTGTGGCTGGTTGTGCATGCCTCTTGCTGTTGCACTATTGGCCGCAGCTGCGTGCGCCAGCGGCTTTGTTGCTGGGCGCGCTCTGGTTATGCCTGGTCGCTGCCGACCGGTTGGTGCAGCGTTGGCCAGAGCCGCCGTTTGTGCGAGATGTATGGGTGGAGGCCACGGTCTGGAATCTGCCGGTAAACAACGGCGATTCGCAGCGTCTGCAGGTGCGGCTGGACAAGGTGTGCCTGTCATCCATCGTTGCACACTGTAACTTTGCACAGCTGGCGGACGATGGCCGGCTGGTGCTGATCAGTGTTTATGAACCTCTGCACTTGCAGCCCGGCCAGCGCTGGCGTTGGCTGCTGCGCTTGCGGCCACCGCATGGCTTCGTCAATCCCGGCGGTTTTGACTATGAGGCCTGGTTGTTCCAGCAAGCCATCAGCGCCACCGGTTATCTGCGTGCGCATGCTGACAACCAGCTGTTGCAGGCCGAATCAAATCAGCAACTGTTGCAACAGTTGCGCTTCCGCTTGGCACAAACGCTGACGACACCCGCTGCACTTGCGGCTCTTGACTATCCACATCTATTGCGTGCGCTCACGATAGGCGATGGCAGCGGCATCAGTGACGCTGAATGGCAGCTGTTTGCAGACACCGGCACCACGCACTTGCTGGTGATCTCAGGCTCGCACGTGGCGCTGATTGTGGTGCTGCTCTACGCAAGCGGTTATTGGCTCGGCTCGCGCTGGCATCGGCTGTTGTTGTATGTGCCGGCCACATGGCCGGCGACTGTTATTGCGTTGAGTGGCGCGTGGGTTTACAGCGGGCTGGCCGGATTCACGTTGCCGGCACAACGCGCGTGGGTGATGGTCGCCGTGGTATTGCTGGCGCGGCTATGGCGCCGGCAAGTGCAGACCTGGCACTGTCTGGCGTTGGCACTTTGCGCAGTGCTGGCGTGGGACCCGCTGTCGATTTTGAACACCGGCTTCTGGCTGTCGTTTGTGGCGGTATCGGTGTTGCTGATCAGCTCGGCTCCCACTGCTTCAGAACCTGTTTGGTGGCGTCGCTGGTGGCAGGCCCTGTGGACTCTGTTGTTGTTGCAAGCGCGCATGAGCATTGCGCTTTTGCCGATTGTTCTGGTGTGCTTCCAGCAAACCAGTGTGCTGGCACCACTGGTGAATCTGCCGTTGATTCCGCTGCTGGGTGCAGTAGTGGTGCCACTGGCGCTGGCCGGTGTGTTGCTGGCTTTATTGTGGCCAGCAGCGGGTTTGCTGTTATTGCGCATAGCGGATGCAGTGCTGGGTTTTTGCATGCAAGTGCTGCATTGGAGCACCGGGCTGCTGCCCGCCAACATGCTGGTGTTGCCGAGTTTGACTACTGCGGGTCTGTTGTTGCTGGTGGCTGCTGTGCTCGTTACCTTGCTGGCCCGTCAGCGCTGGCAACGACTGACCGCACTGGCTTTGCTGCCGTGTGTGTTCTGGCTGCTGCAAACTCCCGTGCAGCAAGAGGCTTTGCGCGTGCAGGCGCTGGATGTGGGCCAGGGTCTGGCCATCAGTGTCAGCACGCCTCATCATCATTTGCTGTATGACACCGGCCCACAATTCAGCAAGAACTTCGATGCCGGTTCCGACGTGGTGTTGCCGGTGCTGCGGCATGCCAATGTTCACGCACTGGATCGCGTAATTGTCAGTCATGCCGACAAGGATCACGCTGGTGGCTTGCCTGCACTGCTCAAGGCGTTTCCGGCTGCGGGCTATAGCAGCTCAGTGCTGTCGCTGTTTCCTGCGTCGACCAACGGCGAATTATGCAGAGCCGATCAGCACTGGCAGTGGGATGCCGCGCGTTTTGAGATCCTGCATCCGGATGCAAGCCACTACGACGACAACAACGGCTCCTGCGTGTTATTGATCGAGGCCGCAGGCAAGCGCGTGCTGTTGACCGGCGACATCGAAAAGCCGGCCGAAGCATTGTTGCTGCAGCGCTATGCCGATCTGCACGCCGATGTGCTGATCGCGCCCCATCATGGCAGCCGCTCTTCGTCGACGCAGGCCTTCATTGGCAGCGTGGCACCGCACTATGTCATCTATTCCACCGGCTACCAGAACCGTTTCAACCACCCGGCTGCTGAAGTGAGGGCGCGTTATCAAGCCTTGTCAGCCAGGGAATTCAATACCGCCACACAAGGTGCGGTAAGCATTTCGGTAGCTGCCGACGGCACCCTTGCCGTCAACGGCGAGCGGCAGGCCCAGCCCCACTTCTGGCGCAGCCGCGACTCACCGTGAGGGTAGGGCATAGAGGGGGGTTATGGTAAAGTGCCGGCAGCAATCAAGGAGCCCTGCGAGTGTTCGAAATCATAGTCTCCGGTGGGGTGATGATGATCCCCATCATCCTGTGTTCCATCATCGCCATCGCCATCATCATTGAACGTTTCTGGTCATTGAATTCTGCCCGCATCGCCCCGCGCAATGCGCTGGCTGAGGTGTGGGGCAAGCTGCGGCATGGCCAGATGGATGCCGCGCAATTGCGTGAGCTGCGCATGTCGTCGCCACTCGGCCAGATCCTGGCCGCCGGTCTCGTCAACGCCAAGGCTGGGCGCACCATCATGATCGAAAGCATTGAGCAGGCGGCTTCCCATGTGGTGCACGACATGGAACGCTATCTGGGCATTCTTGGCACCATTGCTGCGATCGCGCCACTAATGGGGTTGCTTGGCACCGTATTGGGCATGATCCAGGTGTTCAGCAACACGATGAAGATGGGTAACGGCGACATCAATGTGCTGTCGGGTGGCATCGCGGTGGCGCTGGTCACTACGGCCTCCGGGCTGGTCGTGGCGATTCCTTCGATGTTTTTCTACCGGATGTTTCTGCGCCGCGTGGAAACACTGGTAATCGAACTCGAACGTGAATCGATCAAGCTGGTGGATGCGCTGCACAGCAGTCGTGCAGTCGAAGTGCAGAACACTTGAGGCTGTCAATCGCCCGCCTATGAAATTCAAGCGCAACATCAAGAAGCCGGATGTCATCATCGATCTCACCTCGATGATCGACATCGTGTTCATCCTGCTGCTGTTCTACATGCTGGGCGCCACCTTCACGCGCCCCAATAGCCTTAAAATTACGCTACCAGAAGCCAATGGCCTGACCATTGATCAGCGCGACTTGCGCGTGGAAGTGCTGATCACCCGCAATGGCAACTACACCGTCAACGGTCATGAACTGGCCGACAACAAAGTGGAAACCCTTATGCAGTCGATTACTGATCTGGCTGCTGGTGACAACAACGTGCCGGTCACCATTACTGCTGATGCTGATACCACGCATCAGTCGGTAGTCACCGCGATGGATGCCGTGGCGCGCCTGGGTTTCAGCAAGCTCAATATTGCGACGCGTCAGGCCGGAGCGGCTGGCAAATGAGCGAAGCTGCTGGCCACACGCATTCCAACTTCACACTTTATCGACGCTTGCTGCGTTATATCGGGCCGGAGCGGCCGGCGTTTCTGCTGGCGATTTTTGGCTTCGTGCTGTTCAGCGTTGCCAATGTCTGGTTTTCTGATCTGGTTGGCCAGATCATCAAAAGCGTTCAGGACGGCGCCAATCTGGAGGCGCACGAGCGTCTTCGCATCCCGTTGACCTTGCTGCTGATTGTAGTGGTGCGTGGCGTGGGAGGTTTGATTGGCACTTACTGCATGGCGTTGTTGGCCTTTCGCATCATTCATCGCCTGCGCACGCAAATACTGCAGCGGTTCCTGCAACTGCCAATTAATTTCTATGACCGCAACAATAGCGGCCACCTGATTTCGACAGTGACTTTCAACGTGACACAGATCAGTGCTGCAGTCAGCGATGCGTTGGCGGTGCTGTTGCGCGAAGGCCTCACCATCGTCGGGCTGGTGCTGTATTTGTTGTATCTGAACTGGCAGTTGACGCTGGCGTTTGTGGCAGTGACTCCGCTCATCAGCCTGGTAGTGGTGTATGCCTCTACCCGTTTTCGCAAACACAGCAAACGTATCCAGACTTCGATGGGGGATGTCACCCAGATACTTAATGAAACGCTCAAGGGGCTGAAGGTAATACGTACCTTTGGTGCCGATGCGCAAGTTGGCAATCGTTTTGTTGAAGTCAGTCAGCGCAACACCCGCCAGAACCTCAAGCTGTCACTGATTGCCGCCATCAGCGCACCGATCGTGCAAACGCTGGTGGGTGCAGCGCTGGCATTTCTGATGTGGTTTGCCTTGTCGCCTACTGCGTTAAACGCCATGTCACCCGATGATATTGTGAGCTTCATTACCGCCGCCGGCATGTTGTTGAAGCCGGTGCGTCAGACCTCGAAAATGAATGCCGATATCCAGAAGGGGTTGGCTGCAGCGTCGTCCATATTCGCGCTGATTGATGAACCGCCTGAACAAGACCAGGGCACACTGACGGTGCCGCGTGTGCAAGGCAAAGTGGAATTCCGTGATGTCAGCTTTGCCTACCAGAGCAGTGCTGAGCCGGTGCTGCAACATATCAACCTTGTTTGTGAGCCGGGTCAGACTGTTGCCATCGTCGGCCATTCCGGCAGTGGCAAATCCACGCTGGTGAGTTTGCTACCACGGTTTTATGAACTGGGCAGTGGCGACATCCTGCTCGATGGCCAACCGCTGCGTGATTTCAAACTCGCCAACCTGCGCCAGCAGATTGCACTGGTCAGCCAGCAAGTGGTGCTGTTCAACGGCAGCATCCGCGACAACGTTGCCTACGGCGAACTGGCCGGCACCAGCGAAGTCGCCCTGATCGAAGCGCTTGAACACGCGCATGCGATGGAATTTATTCGTGAGTTGCCGGAAGGGCTCGACACTATCGTCGGCGATGACGGACTGCTGTTGTCAGGCGGCCAGCGCCAGCGTTTGTCGATCGCCCGCGCATTGCTGAAAAACGCACCGATCCTGATTCTCGACGAAGCCACCTCTGCGCTCGACAGCGCCTCCGAACGTCATATTCAGGATGCCTTGCAGTTCCTGATGCAAGGCCGCACAACGCTGGTGATTGCCCATCGCCTGTCGACCATCGAATCTGCTGATCGCATCGTAGTAATGGACAAAGGCTGGATCGTCGAAAGCGGCACTCATCAGACTTTGCTAGCGCAAAATGGCACTTATGCTTCACTGCATCGTATGCAGTTTGCCGAGGTTGTCAGTGAATGATCAACGCAGCGTAGGCCATCGCCATGTCGCGCTGGCTCAGTGAAGCCTGGTACAACGGATCAAAGCTGGTCAGGTTGCTGCTGCCGTTAAGCTGGCTGTTTGGTTTACTGGCAGAGCGCCGTCGCCAACAGTTGTTACGCAATCCCTGGCAGGCAAGCGTACCTGTCATCGTAGTTGGCAATATCACCGCTGGCGGCACCGGTAAAACTCCGGTCTGTCTGGCACTCGCCAAATATTTCACCGCTCAAGGCAAGCGCGTGGCATTCGTCAGCCGTGGTTACGGCGGTAATGCCAGCCAATATCCTCTGTTGGTGAACGCAGGATCCAATCCAGCGGAGGCAGGCGATGAAGCGGTCCTGCTCGCACGCCAAAGCGGCTGTGCGGTAGTGGTCGATCCCAACCGCGTGCGTGCCGTGCAATTTGCCCAGCAACAACTGCAAGCCCAACTCATCATCAGCGACGACGGCCTGCAACACTATGCACTTGCCCGCACCATCGAAATCGCCGTAATCGACGGCGCGCGCGGCCTTGGCAACGGTCTGCTGCTGCCCGCTGGCCCACTGCGCGAACCCGCCGAGCGTCTACAGACTGTGGATTACATAGTCATCAACGGCGCTTTGCAGCAGCCGGTGACTCTGCCTGCCGGCAAACAGATCAACATGCAATTACAGGCTGGCTCGCTGATAAACCTGCAAAGCGGCGAACGCCTCAGCCCCCAACAATGGCTACAACGCCACGCCCCGCAAAGCCCGGTACACGCAGTAGCCGGAATCGGCAATCCCAACCGTTTTTTCACAAGCCTCCAACAACTCGGCTTTGTTATCATGCCGCACGCGTTTACCGATCATCATGCGTACAAGGCAGGCGATTTGGCCTTTGCTGATTCAGCGCCAGTAGTAATGACCACCAAGGATGCCGTGAAGTGCCAAAGTTTTGTCAAAGGGAATTGGTGGGCACTGGAAGTGGAAGCAGTCTTACCTGCGGATTTTCTGGTTGGCATTGGGCAAAAGGCCCTGCGTTGAGCCAAGGGCGCAATACTGATAACAGAGAGCAACAAACATGTTAGACAAAAAGCTACTCGCCATACTGGCCTGCCCAATCTGCAAGGGCAACCTGTACTACGACCAAGCCGCACAAGAACTGCTGTGCTACGCCGACAGCCTCGCGTTCCCGATCCGCGACGGCATTCCGGTAATGCTCGACAACGAAGCTCGTCAGCTAAGCCAGGAAGAAAAGGACCAGCGCAAATACCCATGAGTGCCACGCCCAACTTTATCGCCGTCATCCCGGCCCGTTACCAGTCCAGCCGCCTGCCCGGCAAGATGCTGCTGGACATCGCCGGCCAGCCGATGATTTTGCATGTGGTAAAACGCGTGCAGCAAAGCCTGGCCAGCGCCGTGCATGTGGCCACTGATGATGACCGCATTCGCGAAGTGTGCGAACACGCTGGCGTCAATGTCTGCATGACCAATCCTGCTCATCAGTCAGGCACTGATCGCATCGCCGAAGTCGCGCAACAATTGGGTCTCGCCACCGACACTATCATCGTCAACGTGCAGGGTGATGAGCCACTGATTCCACCAGCCGTGATCAATCAAGTCGCCGTCAACATGGCGGCCAGACCACAGACCGGCATCTGCACGCTGTATTCCGACATTCACGATGAAGCCGAATTCCGTAACCCCAATGCCGTAAAGCTGGTCACTGATGCGCAAGGTAACGTGTTGTATTTCTCGCGCGCGCAAATTCCCTGGCCGCGCGATGGTCACGAGGCCGGCACGCTGTGGGGCAAACGTCATATTGGGCTGTACGCCTATCGCGTGCGCGTGTTGCAGGATTTTGTGCGCTGGCCGCCGAGTCCGCTCGAGCAGCTGGAAAAACTCGAACAACTGCGTGCGATGACGCAAGGCGTCAGCATTCACGCCGAACGTTGCTGCGCCGCCATCCCGCCCGGCGTCGATACTGCCGAAGATCTCGCGTTGGTGCGCCAACTG
>CANCGR010000045.1 GCA_947377625.1 Gammaproteobacteria bacterium
GGAGCTGATCCCGACCAGCAAGAGCCGGATCATCTACCAGCCCTTGCCCTCGGATGACCCTTTGCAGCGCAAGCCTGACATAAGTCTGGCGCGGGAAAAACTCAGCTGGGAACCGCTGATACCGCTGGAAACCGGTCTGCGCAAAACCATCGAATATTTTGAGAGCATTCTGTAATCAGAAGCTGCGCACCTGAGCTGGCACGCTTCCTGCTGAAGTAACAGCAGTAACAGGCCAACAGGAGCGCTCACATGCTGAATTATTTCACCCATCTTTCCCGCGGCAAAATCGTTCTGTGGTGCTATTTAGTGTGGTATTTGGTGAATTTGGGTTTTGAATTCGACCCGTCGCCACAGATCTGGATCAATTCGATCGGCATCAGTCTGGTGATCGGTTTTGCACTTATCTTGAGCGTGGGCTCAGGGGCCAAGACCAAATTGGATCACTGGCAGCTGTTCCGGCTGTTTGCGATGCCGTTTTGCGTGTCCAGCTTTTCGTCGCTGATCAAAGGCAAAGGTTATTGGCTGATAGTGCCGCCAAACCCGGAGCAGATGCTGGCCTGTGTGGTGGCAGTAAGCGTGTTTGTGGCGGTGGTAACAGCCCTTAAGTACGGCAATCACAAGCCATATCTTGTGTTGCAGCGGTAAGGGCTGGCCGCTTTATTTCTTGATGATCAGGTCTTCCTTCACAAAGCTGGCAATGTCGTGCATCTGCTCTACGCTGAGCGCGCCGGTGAAATTCGGCATCTGACCTTTGCCAGTGCTGAGCATGGCCATGATTGCGTCTACCGTCAGCGCTGACGTCAGCTCTGCACCGCCGCCGTGGCCACCAGTGCCGGTTTCGCCGTGGCAATACACGCACACACCCATGTAAGTAGTTTTGCCAGCAGCCTTGTTGGCTACGCGGCCGGCCGGTGCTGTGGCTGCTGCTTTGGGTGCGGCGGCATTACCCCCTTGCATGGTTGGGTTCGGATTGGGCGCAGCGCTCACGGTGGGCAATTGGTTAAGCGTGCCATCGAGTGAAAACAACCACACGCCATCGCCTTTCTGCGCACCAAACAAACCGCCGCCAGCATAGGTGGCAATGTACTGTTTGCCTTTGTACTGGAACGTGCTCACGGCCGAGTTGATCGGCGCATCAGTGCGGAATTCCCACAGTTTATTGCCGTTTTTGGTATCGAGTGCTTCCAGGCGACCGTCGTTGCGCCCCATGAACAACAAGCCACCGGCCGTGGCGAGCTGGCCGCTGCGGCAGCCGTCATTGAACTGTTTCTGCCAGGCGATTTTGTTGGTCTTCAGATCGACTGCTGAAATAAGGCCACGGCGCAACAGGCCGGCGCCCACATAAGCACCGCCGAGGAATTGCTGGCTGAAGGTGGGTTTTTCGTACTGGGTGGCATTGGCCACCGCAGCATTGGCCACGTCGGTGGCGCACACAAACATCAGGTTGGTAGACGGGTCATAAGCACTCGGTGGCCAGTTCACGGCGGCCATCGGTGTGAACGGCACCGGCTTGTCGAAGAACGGGGTGAAGATGGCGCCTTTGTTGATCAGCTCGTAGTTCTCCGGGGCATAGGGAATGTCGAGTGGCACCAGCGCATCGCCTCTTGGCACTGGCTGAGTAGCGGCAGTGGCTTGGCGAGGCTCCTGCAATACAGGTTTTTCATCGATGCCGATCAAGGGTTCGCCAGTGAGGCGATCAAGCAAATAGATCCAGCCGGTCTTGCCGGCTTGCGCCAGGCCTTTGCGTTTCACACCGTTGTAGTTGGCTTCAAACAGGATGATCGGGTTGGGCGCGTCGTAGTCCCAGATGTCGTGATGCACTTCCTGGAAATGCCATTTGTATTTGCCGGTTTTGATGTCGAGCGCGAGGATGGAGGCGGTGAACAGGTTGTTGCCGGGGCGCACGGCGCCGCCTACAACCGGGCCGGCGTTGCCGGTGGAGAAATAAAGCAGGCCGGCTTCAGGATCAACCGCCGGCGTGTGCCAGATAGGCGCGCCGCCCCATTCCCACACGTTTTTGTCTTGCGGCCAGCTGTCGTGACCGAATTCACCGGGGCCGGGGATGGTGTAGAAGGTCCAGATATCAGCGCCGGTTTTGGCGTTGAAGGCACGCATGCGGCCACGCGTGCCCATGTCGCCGCCGGCGTTGCCGATGATCACCATGCCGTCGTAATAGAGCGGAGCGGCCGTGAAGCTGTAGCCCACTTTCGGATCTGCGGTTTTGATTGACCACACGACTTTGCCGGTCTTCTGGTCGAGCGCCACCAGTTTGGAATCGAGCTGACCGATATAGATTTTGCCATCGCCCATGCCCACGCCACGGCTGACCCAGCCACAGCACACCAGTGCGTCACTGTCTTTCAAGCCGGATTGATAGCTCCACAGAGTTTCGCCGGTGTCGATGCTGATCGCGAACACGTCATCCTGGCCGGTGCTGATGTAGAGCACGCCTTCGTAAATCAGCGGCTGCGCCTGGTTGTTGTGGCGCAGTTCCAGGGCCGAGCCTTTGAGGCCGGCACGCCACACGCCTTTCAGCTTGGCGACGTTGTCGCGGTTGATCTGGTTAAGTGGTGAAAAACGCTGGTTGCTGAGGTTGCCGCCGTTGGTGAGCCAGCCGTCTTGCGGCAGCGCCTTGAGCTGTTCGATGGTGAAAGCCGGTGCGGGCTTGATGGCTTCGGCAGCATTGGTGCTGGCTGTCGCCAATCCCAACAGAGGCAGCGCAGCAAAGGCGAGAGAATGGCAGAACCGGCGGATCGCAATGTGGGACATGAGGAAACTCTGGCGGGAGTGGTTAGTGGTCGGGGATTATAGCCAAATGGGGACAGACCACAATTTCGATAGGTCATGTTGCAATGTGCAAACGACTGGTGCGAAATTGTGGTCTGTCCCCACATTTCCTCAAGAGAGTCACCATGAATTTGAAACTTTACGGCATGCCACAAAGCAATTATTTCAACATGGTGAAGCACGCGCTGCACGAAAAAGGCATTGCTTATGAATTCGTTCAAGTCAGGCCCAACCAGGAGCCGGAGTTTCTGGCCAAGAGCCCGATGGGCAAGGTGCCGGTGCTGGAAACTGACCTGGGCTGCATCAGCGAAACCGATGCCATTCTCGACTATCTGGAAGAGGCTTATCCGCAGGTGCCGCTGTTGCCGCAAGATCCGTTTGCCCGCGCCAAAGTGCGGCAAATCATGAAGGTGCAGGAGCTGTATGTGGAAACGCCGATTCACAATCTGGTAGGCGTGATCTTTGGCCGCGAAGTGGCTGCGCATGTGAAAGAAGCCTCGCAGCCGGCAGCGCGTAAAGGGCTGGCAGCGTTGGGGCGGCTCGCCAAATTCCAGCCGTGGCTGGCAGGCAGTGAGTTCACGCTGGCCGATATTCTGGTGTTCTACTCGTTCACACTCAGCAATCGCATCGCCGGCATGGTCTATCAGTGGGACCCGTTGCAGGAAGTGCCGGGTTTGTCCGCGTGGTACCAGCGCATGAGTGAGCGCGAAGTCACCAAGGTAATTCTTGCTGACAGCAAAGCTGCTGCTGATGCGCAGGCTGCGCGCGCCAAGTGAACTTCGAGATGATTTGGTAGATTCTATTGGGGAAAACTTATGTCCAAAGGCTCCGTAGTTACTGATTCCCGCTCGCAAATAGTTCGCATGCCCTTGGAGGTTCGCTTTCCTGATAATGTGAAACAGGTTGAGATTCGCGTTTCAGGCGATGATCGTATTCTCTCGCCCGTGAAAAAGAGTTGGGACAGCTTTTTCCTTTCCAAAGAGACAGTCACCGACGATTTTCTGAGTGATCGAGTAAATCAAGCGCAGATAAAGTGAGAGTTTTTAGTTGGTGCTCGTCAGATACTGCGGCCCCAGCTTTTTCACATCATCACAACCGAGCAACATCATCGCGCGCTTGAGTTCGCTTGCCAGCAGCGAGATGGCGCGATCCACGCCGGGTTTGCCACCAGCAGCAAGGCCATACAGATAAGGGCGGCCTATGCTGCAGGCGGTGGCGCCGAGGCAGAGTGCCTTGATGATGTCGGTGCCTCGGCGAATGCCGCCATCGACGATCAGTTCAGCACGGCCTGCCACTGCATCAATTGCAGCAGGCAGCGCAGTGATCGGTGAAATCGACTGATCAAGCTGCCGACCGCCGTGGTTCGACAGCATGATGCCGGTCGCTCCCAACTCTGCCGCACGTTTCGCATCTTCGGCCGACACGATGCCCTTCACCAGAAACGGCCCGCCCCATTCCTGGATCATCCACGCCAAGTCATCGAAGCTCACCGTCGGGTCGAGCTGGCTGGCGGCATATTTGCCGAGCTCGGTGGAAGTGTTGACGCCGAGTTCGCCCTTGCCGATGACATTGGCCAGCGTGATCGGTGGCTTGGTCAACATGTTCCACCACCAGGCCGGATGCAGCGCCATGTCGATCAGCGAGCTGGTGGTGAAACGCGGCGGCAGCGTGAAGCCGTTTTGCAGGTCGCGTTCGCGTTGGCCGGAGGTCTGCACATCTACCGTCAGAATCAGCGCGTGATAACCGCTGGCTTTGCAGCGTGCGATGAATTCCTTGACCACGCCGCGATCCTTCCACACATAAATCTGGAACCACTTGGTAGCCTTGGTGTGAGCCGCCACAGTTTCGATGTTGTGCGTCGCCATTGAAGACAGCGCAAAAATCAGCCCTTTTTCTTCGGCAACCGGCGTTACCGCCATCTCGCCCTCATGGTGGAACAGGCGCTGGCCGCCAGTGGGCGAGAACAGCAAAGGCAGCGACGAATCGACGCCTTGAATACGGGTGCGCAAATTCACGGTGCTGACATCGGTCATCGCGCGCGGAATCAGCGAATAGCGGCCAAAATCACTGCTGTTGCGCGCCATGCTGACTTCGTCTTCGGCCGCGCCGTCGACGTAGTCGAACATGACCTTGGGCAGTTTGCGCTGCGCCAGGCTGCGCAAGTCGGCGATGGAATGGCAAGCTTGCAAAGAGCCAGGACGGTAAGAAGAGCGGTTCACGCGGTGCGACCTCACAAGGTGCAAACAAAACAGGAAAGACACAAAACCAAATCGAAGATAAAGTAGCCCAGCCTGCCATTCAAGAAAGTTCGCGTGCTTAATTTATTTGCCAAGAAGGCCCCCCTGTCTGACGACGATCAAGTGGAACTGCGCGGCTTTGTCAGCAGTCTGGCTGAAGTGGAGTGGTTGCTGCTGGTATTGGTGGTGCTTTACTACCTCGCGCCCGGCACGGTAGTGGCCGAGCCAACAGCCCTGGTGGGATCGATGGTGGGCTTCGCGCTGTTTGTCATCGGTTTCAATTATTTTGCCAGTGCCAACTCATTCATCAGCGCCAAGGGCGACCACCGCTTGAAGCTGGCGATCTCGACCTGGGTGATGATTGCGTTCATTACCTGGGTGATATGGAACACAGGCGGTGTGCAGAGTCCTTTGTTCAATCTTTATCTGTTGGTGATCATTATCAGTGCAATGTCGCTCGGCAAGTTGACGACTTTGCTGGAACTCGCACTGATGGGCGTCGCCTATTTCTATGTGTTGATGCAGCAAAGCGCGAGTTTGACGTTGATGGAGTTCAGTCGCTTCATGGTGTTCTTTGCGCCGTTTGCATTGGTGGCATGGGTGACCTCGTTGCTGGCCGGCGATATTCATGCCGGCAAGACCCTGTTCAAGTCACTGGCCAACACCGATGACATGACCGGCCTTTTGAACAAGCGCTCGCTCAAGGCTGAATTGCATATCGCCGTGCAGATGGCGGCGCAAAAAAAGCACCCGTTGACGGTGATGATGCTGGATGCCGACAATCTGAAAAAGATCAATGACGCGCATGGCCATGAGGCCGGTGACAAACTGATCACTCATATTGCGACAATTCTCAAGGCATCGTTGCGGGGCAGTGATATTGTGTGCCGTTATGGCGGTGATGAGTTTGTGGCAGTATTGCCGCAGATGAGTTTGCAAAAGGCAGTCGAAGTGAGCGAGCGCATCCGCGCGACGGTGGCGCAAACCCCATTCGAGTCACGCGGGCAGCAACTGACGACTTCGGTAAGCATTGGTTTTGCAACGTGGCCTGAGCACTGCAAGGATTTGTCACAGTTGATGCCGCTGGCCGATGCCGGTTTGTATGAGAGCAAGCGCAAGGGCCGCAATCAGGTGAGCCAGGCGGTAGTATTCAGGAACGTATCATGAAATCCATTGACCAGATTGCCGGCCTGATTGCCGGCCAAAGTGTTGCGAAAGTAAAGGCGCCGGTTGCCGAACGCGCCAACGCCAGCGCTGCTGGCCGTGATCATGTCGACGCCATCAACCAGTTGTTTGCCGAGTTGGAGCTGGCTTATCACAACCAGTTTCACAAAGCCTTCGCCGCAGCTGGCAGCACGGCGCTCGCCAAAAAATATTGGCTGGCGGCATTGGTGGAGTTTTCACCGGAAGTGATTCGCCGTGCCACACGGCTGGTAGTGCAAAACAACCAGTTCCTGCCTTCGCTGGCCACCATGGTGGCTACTTGTGAAAACGGGCAGGTGTTGTTCGGTTTGCCCACGGCAGAAGCGGCTTATCGCGAGGCGTGTTTGGCGCCAGAGCCCAAACATTTGCACAAGTGGTCGCATGCGGCAGTGTATTTCGCGGCGCAGGCAACCGGCTGGTTTGCACTGGCCAATGACGTGCAAAGCGCAGTGCTGCCGCTGTTTGAATACAACTATGCGCAGTGTTGCCGGCGTGTGCTGCATGGTGAAACGCTGGAATTACCGGTGATTCCGGCCTTGCCGGAAACAGTGCCGGTGCCGCTCAGCACTGAAGACAATCGCAAAAAACTCAAGGCACTGCGCGCACAATTCGATTTGTAGCAGTAGCTCGGCAAGATACTTATGGGTGACTTATGGGTGACTTATGGTAGTTGGCCCGATCGACAGCAATTACGGCTCAGACCAGCATGGCCTGATCTGGGGCTATCGTTTTTCACCCGGGCGCCCGGTAGAAGCCATCACTACGGACACCTATGTGGCAGCTATGGCGGCACCGATTACCGGCCGGGAAAAAGATTTCTTCTGGTTGCATCTGTCGCTGGCCAATTCCGCTTCTGAAAACTGGATGAAGCAAAGTCTCAATTTGCCTACCGCATTTTTTGATTCGTTGCGCACGGAAGAAAGCTCCACCCGCCTTGAACTCGACGACGACATGCTGGTGGCAGTGGTGCACGACGTGTTGTTTGAATCCAGTTTTGAAACTTCTGCTGTGGGCAGTTCCTGTGTGTGTATCGGCTCCAATTTGTTGTTGAGTGCGCGGCTGCGGCCGCTGCGCTCCATGGACAAGTTGCGCGAAGTAGTGCGAGCCGGCCACGTGTTCACCTCACCTGTGGAATTGCTGGCGCATTTGCTGCGCGAACAGGCCAATGTGTTGTCGGAAATCCTGAGACGCTCCACGACGCGCGTCGACCAGATTGAGGACCGCCTGCTCGCCAATCGCAGCTCCACCACGCGCGCCGAGCTTGGCGCCTTGCGTAGATCTCTCGTGCGCTTGCAACGACTGCTGGCACCGGAACCGGCGGCATTTTTCCGCTTGTTGAATCGCCCGCTGCATTGGATCAGCCAGGATGATTTGCAGGAATTGCAGCAAGCGGCCGAAGAATTTTCCGCCTCACTCAACGATTCGATCTCATTGGTGGAGCGGGTGAAGTTGATTCAGGAAGAACTGGGTGCACTTAACAACGAAACCACCAGCCGCACGCTGTATGTACTGACCATCGTGACGGTACTGGCCTTGCCGATCAATCTGGTCACCGGCTTGTTCGGCATGAATGTCGGTGGCATTCCTCTGAGTGACAGTGAGCACGGCTTTCGCGTGGTTGTCGGCAGTTTGGTGTTGCTGACGGCAGTGCTGGGCTGGCTGGCGCTCGGCAGAAAAAGGAATTAGCGCAACACCGCGTGTTGCCGCAGCGCCCTTAACACAACATTAAACGACGAATGCTACCGTGCTGTGCAAATTGCAGCTGCTACCTCATTGATTTCACGCTGGCTGAATTGCGTTTGTTGCTGAAACTGGTGCCACTGACCGCATAAGCCCACACGCTTGTGCCTGCAAGTGCATCCTTTTACCTTTCGTCGAGACAAAGGATCGCTGCAGTCATACGTACACAGTTTTGATGAGCTGCTGGAATACTTTTTTTATACAGTCGATGTAGACGGGGTTTTTACTGATTACCCCGATCTGGCGGTGCGGTTAGTGCAAAATCATCAGATGATTCACAAGTGAAGCCATGAGGGTGGGGTCATGAAAAATCCGGATTCACGCAAGGCAACCTGCAAAACTCTTAAGTGTCTTCAGTGGGTGTTGCTGATGCTGTGCGGTTGTGTGCTGAACGGCTGCACCACCACTCTTATTGCTACTGGAGCCGTTGTCAAAACAGTGGTGATGGCGCCGATCAGGCTGGGTGAGGCTGTTGTTGAAGCCATCACCGATGATGACAGCGACAAAGGCGAAACCAAAAAATCCGGCGACAACAAATAATTTCGGGTCATTCGAAAATGCGGAGTCAGAGTCACACATAAACCGGGTAAACGATTCAGTGACTCTGACTCAGCTTGTTTACGCCAGTCGCTTGTACTTCACGCGGGTCGGTTCAATGTCGCCTTTGCGTTTGCGACGATCTTCTTCGTAGTCGGTGTAGTTGCCGTTGTGGAAGATCACTTCGCTGTCGCCTTCGAACGCCAGAATGTGCGTGGCGATGCGGTCGAGGAACCAGCGATCATGTGACACCACGATGATGGTGCCCGGGAATGCCAGCAGCCCTTCTTCCAGCGCGCGCAGCGTTTCCACGTCGAGATCGTTGGTCGGTTCGTCGAGCAGCAACACGTTGGCGCCGCGTTTGAGCAGCTTGGCCAGATGCAGGCGGTTGCGTTCACCACCCGAGAGATCACGCACCAGTTTCTGCTGATCGGTGCCTTTGAAGTTGAAACGGCCCACGTAAGCGCGCGAGGAAACTTCGTAGCTGCCGATGGTCATGTTGTCGAGACCATCGCTGACTTCCTGCCACACGGTGTTGGCACCGTTGAGCGAGTCGCGGCTTTGGTCGACATAGGCCAGATCAACAGTTTCGCCGAGCGTGATGCTGCCGCTGTCCGGTGTTTCCTGGCCTACCAGCATGCGCAGGAATGTGGTTTTACCGGCGCCGTTGCCGCCGATGATGCCGACGATGCTGCCGCGTGGCACGCTGAAGCTGAGGTCGTTGATCAGTGCTCTATCACCGAAGCCTTTGGTCAGATGTTCCACTTCGATCACTTTCTCGCCGAGGCGTGGGCCGGGTGGAATGTACAGATCAATGGTTTCGTTGCGGGTCTGGAATTCTTTCGATTGCAGCTCTTCGAAGCGTGCCAAGCGGGCCTTGCTCTTGGCTTGGCGGCCTTTCGGATTCTGCCTCACCCATTCCAGCTCGGCCTTGATGGTCTTGTTGATAGACGATTGCTGACGTTGCTCGGTTTCCAGACGTTTTTCCTTGGCTTCCAGCCAGTCGCTGTAATTGCCTTCGTACGGGATGCCGTGGCCACGGTCGAGTTCGAGAATCCAGCCGGCGGCGTTGTCGAGGAAGTAGCGATCATGGGTGATGGCCACCACAGTGCCGGTGAAATCTTTCAGGAAGCGTTCGAGCCAGGCGACAGAACCTGCATCCAGATGGTTGGTTGGTTCGTCGAGCAACAACATGTCAGGGTTGGAGATCAGCAGGCGGCACAGGGCAACGCGGCGTTTTTCACCACCGGACAGGTTTTTGACGATGGCATCCCATGGTGGCAGACGCAGTGCATCAGCGGCGATTTCCAGCGTGCGATCGATTTCCCAGCCACCGCAAGCGTCGATAGAACCCTGCAATACGCCTTGGCGTTCCAGCAAGGTATTCATTTCGTCGTCGCTCATGGGTTCAGCGAATTTGTCGCTGATGGCGTTGAACTCGTCGATCAGGTTCTTGATCTCGCGCACACCGTCTTCAACGTTTTCCTTTACAGTGCGGTTTTCGTCGAGCTGCGGCTCTTGCGGCAGGTAGCCCACTTTCAGTTCCGGTTGCGGACGCGCTTCGCCGATGAAGTCCTTGTCGACACCGGCCATGATGCGCAGCAGCGTGGATTTACCGGAGCCGTTCAGACCCAAAACACCGATCTTGGCGCCTGGGAAGAAAGACAAGGAAATGTTCTTGAGGATTTCGCGTTTGGGCGGAACGACCTTGCCCAAACGATGCATCGTATAAACAAATTGAGCCATAAAAACCGGGGTGTTGGGGTAGAATGAAGGGCAGAATTTTACCTGCAGCGCTCCAAACAAGTCCATGAAAGGATTGCCATGCTGTGCGGTAAGTATTAGCGAAAAATGACCAGTAGAGATGTAGAGGAATAAATGCTCAAGAAGACCATGACCATCGCCGGCTTCGACAATGAACTGGCCGCCGCCATCGCAGGTGAAGCCCAACGCCAGGAAGAACACATCGAGTTGATCGCTTCCGAAAACTACACCAGCCCGCGCGTGATGGAAGCCCAGGGCAGCGTGCTCACCAACAAATATGCTGAAGGTTATCCGGGCAAGCGCTACTACGGCGGTTGTGAATTCGTTGATCAGGTGGAAACGCTGGCGATCGAACGCGCCAAGCAGTTGTTCAACTGCGGTTATGCCAACGTGCAGCCGCATTCCGGTTCGCAAGCCAACACCGCAGTTTATGCCGCGCTGATGAAGCCGGGCGATACCTTGCTCGGCATGAGTCTGGCTCACGGTGGCCATTTGACACACGGTGCCAGCGTCAGTTTCTCCGGGCGCGTTTATAACGCCGTGCAATACGGACTTGATCCGGAAACCGGCGTGATTGACTACGCGCAGATGGAACAACTGGCCCAGCAGCACAAACCGAAAGTCATCGTTGCTGGTTTCTCTGCTTA
>CANCGR010000046.1 GCA_947377625.1 Gammaproteobacteria bacterium
GAAATAATTGTAAATAACGAATTTTTGATTTAACGGCTCAGACCTTTTTGGCCAGCTTGCGTACTGGGAAGGTTGTCGTTGAGATCCGGCAAGCATTCCACTTCGCCGATATCAGTAGTGTCGACCCGCAGCCACTGCTTCTTGTTATGCCATTCGCCGACCCAATTCACCGGGTCAGTCATGACGTATTCAATCTCGAGAATTTCGCCTTTTTCGAGCATGCGCATGCGCTCTTGCACCCGGAATTGTTCGGAAATCGGAATGCCGGCGTCGATGAAATGGTTATAGGTTTCGATGTAACGGGTATTCACCACCAAGGTGTCGCCTTCAAAGTGCCCGATCGATTCACCGTTATAAGTGAAGATGACCTGGCTAGGATCCGAGTACTGGCGACCATCAAGAAATATCTGGCGAAAACCGTTGTTGAAGTTGGAGACCATGTAGACGACCGTGGGCAACTGCACCATCGCAATCGGCCACACGCGTGTCATGAGCATCGGTATGCCCGCCGGGAAACATTGGCCAATGGCATCACGGTAAGGCCGCTTTTCTGCAGCAGCACGCTGCCCTTCCTCAAAATCCAGTTTGGCCTGCCCGATGAATTCAGGGTACGGCGGTCCAAAACGAAAGCGGCCAAAGCCCTCGCTCAAATCAACGAACCAGGTGCCGGTAAGATTGAAAGGTGCGGCAGGACGATGTTTGTTCAGATTGGCAGGCGCCAATGCCCCCAATTTGCCATCGGCATTCTGCATGATGGTCTTGCCCATTTTTGTGCGTCGCTCGGTAGCGGTTTGCGCCGCCACCATCCCCGACGACAACAGGCAACAGACTGCAAGCACAGTTGCTATTCGTATTGAAAACATGAATCTCCCCCCGGAGTAATTGATAACTGATTTTGGATTACTGGAACAACTTTCTCAATTGGTGCAGGCAATTCCCTTTACATTGCGAACATAGGGCTGATGCTGCGCCATATAAGGCGGCAAGCGTTTGATAAATATTTCAGCGTCACTGTAACCGGCAAACAGCTCATGCAAAATCAGCCATTGTGCCTTGAGGCCACCGGTCGCCGATATCCGGCACAGATACGAATCCTGCAGCATGCCGTTCAATTCCAGAAATTCCAGATATTCCTGGATCTTCTCAATATCGTTGATTCCGACCGCATACATCTGAATGGAGTAACCAGAGCGGTTGGCCAATGCTGCCAACCAAGGGCCAGACGCACGCGCCCTGACTGCAACCAAACCACTCAACCCCGGCGGAATCTCATGCCCAACGCTTGCAGGCGCGACTTTGTTTGATGATTTTTCTGCGGTTGGTGCGACATTGTTTATCGATGGCGCTAAAGGCGGATTCACTTCGGCAGTGTGCTTCTGCTCCACCGGCGCTATCGCAGGCGTTTGTTGTGGCAACTGCGCAATGGTTTGAGTGGAAGCAGCCATTGCAGCCGGCATCGTTGCAGGCAATGTTGCGGATGGTTCTGTTTTTGCTGTAGCGGTTAAATTAGTAGTAGTTAAATTGGCAGCTGTTGAATTAGTAACAGCCGGACTATTGGTCGCAGCAAGTGGGGCCGTATCTTCTTTCACTGCCTCTGCAATTTTCGCAGGAGGTGAAGAAATTGCCACAGCAGTCCGCTCCGCAGCTTTCGGCGCAACATCGGTGGTTTTGCCGACAGTAAAAGCATAGCCAATACCAATGCCAAGCACCAAAGCGGCAACTACCGCCCCGTAAATCAAAGCTTGTCTCAGCGCTGGATTGTCGTCGTGGTAGCCACTGTCCTTGATGGCGACCTTCACATGCTTGGGCAATACCATCGGCAGGATTTCACCGGCACTGTTGCGGCGATCAGGCCTGGAGGAAGGATCGGCATAAGTCGCCAGCAAGGCCTTGTCAGCAAGAATATTGATTCGGCGACTCAAGCCGGCAGACGCCTTGCACAGCATGATTTCGGCTTTGGGACTGAACAATTGTGGCCAAGGGCAGCCCGCTGCCTGCAACCGAAAATGCAAATATTCACGAATATCCTGCTCGCTGAGCGGCTGCAGGTAGAAACTGTGGGTGATGCGTTCACGCAGCTGACGGATCGACTTGCTCTCCAGCTTGCGGTCCAGCTCTGGCTGACCGAACAACACGATCTGCATTAATTTGTGACGATGGGTTTCCAGATTGCTGAGCAGCCGCACTTCTTCCAGTGTCTCCAGCGGCATGCTTTGCGCTTCTTCGATGAACACCACCACGTTGGCGCCGGCTGCATGGCGGGTCAGCAGGTATTCCTGCAATTTCTGCATCACGACCAACCGATCAGTGCTGGCTTCCACCGGCAATTTCAGCTCAAACGCGATGGCGTAGACGATGTCGCGTGCGCTCAGGTTCGGATTGGCCAAGTAGACAATTTCCACCGTGGGCGGCAGTCGTTCTTCCAGCATCCGGCACAGCATGGTCTTGCCACTGCCGACTTCGCCGACCACTTTAAGGATGCCTTCGCCGGTAGTAATGCCATAGACAAGCGCATCCAGCACCACGCCTCGCCCGTGCGAGCCGCCGTGAAAAAACAACGACGGATCAGGGGTGATCCGGAATGGGTGACGCTTGAGTGAAAAATAGTCGAGATACATGGGCAGGCACGGTTCCAAGGGAACCAGATCGTATGTTCAACAAGCATCCCTGATTTTGTAGTAGCAGGCAACGCGAAAAATGGACACTGCGGGTACACGGCGTTATCCTGCGGCGGGTTCCCAAGAGCCGGCAACGCCGAATGGCTGAAAATACTCCCACTTCCAACTCCAATTATGTCCTGCGACAACTGAGTTCGCTGGGCTCTGCCAGTTCAATGGTGGAAATCATCCTCAAAATGCTGGGGCATGCCCAGTTTTTTGATGACTTCACAATGGACGACATCGTCACGTTGTCGAAATTCATGGTGGTTTATCGCGCCGAACCCGGGCAAACGATCATTCGCGAAGGCGATCTCGATGATTACATGCTGTTTATCCTGCAGGGCCGCATCAGCATCGTCAAAACCGATGGCAATGGCGAACGACGGGCTATGACCTCGGTGGGTCCGGGCGCCACACTGGGAGAAATGTCGATGATCGATGGTGAGCCCCGCTTTGCCACGTGTATTGCCATCGACACTACCACCATTGCCGTGTTCGGCAGGGACAGCATGGTGAAAATCATCATGGAAGAACCGGCGCTGGGAGCCAAAATCCTGATCAAACTGGTCACCCTGCTGTCGCAACGTTTGCGAGAAACCAGCGTCAGCCTTTTGCAACACCTGGAACGCTCAAAAGCTGTTTAAGTGACGAAATTCGAGATGAGCGACCAAGTTTTACAACTGAATTTGACCGATTCTTGAATTGGCTCTAATTATTTGCTGCAAGCTGTTGTATGAAAAGACTTTTTTTAATATAAAGACCGTGTGATATCCGGGGATAAAAAATTGACACCTTCTGCGCAACAGCATGAGCGATTCAAAGCAAGGCTTGGCAGCTGGAGCCTATTGATATTAGTTGCGCTGGCCGGCTGCAAAACTGATTTGAATCCCCCCGCTCGCACTAACTCGCATCTGACGCCACCGGAAGCCAAGACCCAAACAGAGAAGAACATCCCTTCTATTGTCAGCCCTGTACCGCTGGTACCGGCGCCAACCTCCGACAAAAACCAGGAGTTGTACACCGGGGTTGCGCAAGACATCCCGATTCGCGACTTCCTTTTCATTCTGGCGCGAGAATCTGCCCTCAACGTTGATGTAGACCCTAATGTCAGCGGGAATATCACCATCAATGCTATTGACCAGAGTCTGCCGCAGATAATGGAAAGAATTAGCCACCAGGCCAATATCCGCTGGAACTTCGATGAAGCCGGCAATTTGGTGGTGAAACCCGATGACCCTTATTGGGCAACTTACAACGTCAATTACGTAAATGTGCAGCGTACTTCCACGACTACTACCAAAGTAGCGACCTCTATCGCCAGTGGGACGAGCGGCGGAGGCGGAGCAGCAGCTGGAGGGGCAAACAACAGTTCGACCAGCAGCTTGACCCAAACCAGCAACAACAACTTTTGGGCAACTTTAACCAGTAATCTGTCGACACTACTGGGGGATGCTGCTGGCGGTGGCACCGGAACCGCAGCCAAAATCAGCAATAATGTTGTCGCCAATCCTGAGGGCGGCGTGGTTTCGGTGCGAGGCACGGCGCGGCAGCAGGTTGAAATCGCAGCGTTCATCAAAAACATAGAAAACCGCGCGCTTTATCAGGTGCTGATCGAAGCCACTGTCGTTGAAGTATCCTTGAGTGACCAGTATCAGGCCGGTGTGGATTGGAACACCCTGCTTCGCAACCATGGCCAGATTTCTTTTCAGCAGAACCTGCTCGGTTCAGCTCTTGGGACGTCGCCGACGAATGTACTCACTATTGATCGCAGCGCAACACCGGATGCGATCTCTGCGACCATTAAATTGTTGTCCCAATTTGGGGAATCACGCGTATTGTCCAGCCCGAAACTCATGGTTCTAAACAATCAAGTAGCCATGCTGCGAGCCGCTGACGACAAGGTTTACTTCACTATTGAAGCCCAGCCCGGCACCCCGGCAACCAGTTCGCAAGCGGCTACTCCGGCGGTGTATACCAGCACTGTGCATACTGTTCCCGTAGGCTTTGTTATGACTGTCACTCCTCAAGTGAGCAACGAAGATCAGGTAACCCTGTATGTACGCCCCACGATTTCCAGAATTCTGGACTATGCCCTGGATCCCGGCCCTGCGCTTGCTCATGCAGACTTCGAGAACAAAATCCCCCAAATGCACACATCTGAAATCGAATCCGTATTGAAGGTATACAGCGGGCAGATCGCGATCCTTGGCGGCTTGATGGAAGACACCATGACCAAAAAGAACAATGGACTGCCAGTGTTGTCCCGTTTGCCGGGCATTAGAAACCTCTTCAGCAACCGCAACGAACTGGCCGGCAAGAACGAAATCGTCATTTTCATCCGCCCGGTTGTTGTGAAAAATCCATCGCTGGACGGCGACCTCAAGGACTACCAACAATTCCTGCCCAATAAAAGCCTGGAAGAACAAAGTTCGGCGATCAGTACCTCTCTGGTGCCTCCCCTGTCAAAAAGTAAATCTGAATAATTCAGGGTATGCAGCATGAGTCTTTTGATGGAAGCATTGCGCAAGGCCGAAGCCGCAAAACGCGCCGGCCAGAGCGGTGTTCCTGATACAGATGTGGGCACGAGTGCCCATGTCGAACCAGAAACTACAAGCCAAACAATCCAGACTGCTCCAGAAGTCTTCAAATACACCTCATCAGACGATCTGATCGCTCTTTCGCCGCGCGAAGAACCGCCGGTGGAAGCCCAGGTCCAGATAGTACCAGCAGCGCCACCAACTCCAGTGGCTACGCCGCCTGAATCACGTATCAATAACAATGACGATGTGCTCGATGACTACCTGACCACATCCAATGAGCCCGAGCTTGACGAACTTCCAGCGCGTCAACCCTCGCGTGATCGCATTAAAGTCCAACAACAGCGCCAGCGTGCAGCGGCAGCATCCATGTTTGATGCCAAAACTCCCCAGGAAAATAGTAGCAAGCGCCGTCAACGCACGTTGATTCTCGCAGGAGTTCTCGCGGTTGCTGCAGTGTTGGTAGGAAGCACTGGGTGGTACGTGACCAAGATGGCAGGTAAATCGGCGATCGGTGTTAATCAGTCCATCGCCAATTACAATCTGGAAAAACGTGGCCCGCTGGGCGAACCTCCCGCAGGCACTCCAACACCGGCCACCGGTGATGCTGCTCCCACGCAAATAGCAACACCACCCGGCACGCCGCCGCCAGCAGTAGCCGTTGCAGCGCAGATTGCGGAAGTAGCCCCCTCCACTTCCGCAGCACCAAATGCCAAAGTTGATGCAGCACCTGACGCCAGTAAGACGTCTACCACTGCACCCAACACAAGCAAACCGGCGGAAGCTGCTTTGGCAGTATCTGATCCGCAGCCCACTGGCCGACCCGCCGATTCCACCAGACCGGTGGCCACGCCCAACACAGCAGCAACAACAGCTACCAATACCGCGGCCCCTGATTCACCTCCCTCCAGCAATGTTCTGGAAATCAGCCGCTCCAACGCCCCCTCCAGGATCCAGCCGGCCTTGCTATCTGCCTATACTCAATTGCAGAAGGGCAATTTGTCTGCCGCTAACGACCTTTATCAGGAATTGGCAACACGTTATCCGAATAATCGCGATGCTTTGCTGGGCTTGGCCTCTGTTCAACTTCAACTCGGCAACCAGAACGGCGCCCGCAGCACTTATATGTATCTGTTGAAATTGAATCCATTGGATGCGTTGGCGAGAACGGGCATGCTGCAGGCAATTCCAAGCGCAGATGCAGCCACCTATGAAAAGGAACTGCTGGCATTGCGTCAGCAATTTCCCTCACTGGCGCCACTGAGCTATGCGCTTGGCAATCACTACGCCCAAACTGCGCGCTGGCATGAAGCACAAAGCGCCTACTTTGATGCACTGTTGCAAGCCCGGCGCGAATCACCCGACAACATTAGCCCGGACTACGCCTTCAACCTTGCAGTGAGCCTTGAACAACTTGGGAAGAAAAGCACAGCACTGGAGTACTATAAGCAGGCACAATTGCTCGCCAATACTGTCAAGCCAGGTTTTGATCCCATGATGCTTCGCCAACGACTCACCGAGCTGGAACTGCAAAAATGACAGCCCGTCGAGATCCGACTCAGCCTACCCGCCGCCGTCTGGGCCGGATTCTGCTGGATGAGGGCGCCATCAGCGAAGACCAGCTTCGCATCGGCCTGCGTGAACAACAGAACTCCAAACGTCCGCTGGGTGCCATTCTCATCGACCTTGGCTTTGTCACCGACTCCATCGTGCGTGATGCGCTCAGCGCAAACACCGGTCAACGCAGTGTCGATCTGACACAAACCGTCATCGATGCGGAGTCAATCCGCATCGTCAACCAGGCACTGGCGCGTCGTCACACGGTGTTGCCACTTTCATACGATCGAGAGTCCCATCACCTCACGCTGGCGATGGCTGACACTTTCAACATCGTTGCACTCGACCAGATTCGTGCCCAGAACGGCGGCAATCTGCAAATCACACCAGTGCTGGCAAGCGAAACTGAAATAGTCCGCAACATCGAGAGCAATTACGGTTTCGATCTCTCGATTGATGGCATCCTGCATGAAATCGAAACCGGCGAGCTTGATTTCGACAGTCTCTATGCCGACGACAAAGGCTACAGTCATCCGATGGTGCGCTTGGTAAATGCACTGCTGGCAGATGCCGTGCAACGAGTTGCCTCCGACATCCACTTCGAACCTGAAGATGCGTTCCTGCGCATACGCTACCGTATCGACGGCGTGCTGCGGCAAATACGCAGCCTGCACAAAAGTTATTGGCCGGCGATGGTAGTTCGCCTCAAAGTCATCAGCGGCATGGACATCGCCGAGTCACGCATTCCACAAGATGGCCGCATTTCACTGTCGCTGGTCGGGCGGCAAATCGATTTTCGTGTGGCCTCACAACCCACCACCCACGGCGAGAACGTGGTACTGCGTATTCTTGATCGCAAGAAAGGCATCGTGCCGATGGACAAACTCGGCCTTAGTGAAGAAAACCTGTCACTGTTGCAGCTGTTACTGGCACGCCCGGAAGGCATCATCCTCGTCACCGGCCCTACCGGTTCCGGTAAAACCACGACGCTGTATTCGGTGTTGAACCACATGAACACCGAAGAAGTGAACATCATGACGATGGAAGACCCGGTGGAATATCCGATGTCGATGATCCGCCAGTCATCTGTCAACGAAGCGATCCAGATGGGCTTTGGCGAAGGCATCCGCTCCATGATGCGTCAGGACCCTGACATCATCCTCGTCGGCGAGATACGTGATCATATAACCGCCGAAATGGCCTTCAGGGCCGCGATGACAGGTCATCAGGTGTTCTCAACCCTGCATACCAATTCAGCAATCGGCGCCATTCCGCGCTTGCTCGACATCGGGGTGATTCCCGACCTCATTGCCGGCAACCTGGTTGGGGTGATTTCACAAAGGTTGATCCGCAGTCTTTGCAAGCAATGCAAACGCCCTGCAGAAGTTACCACTGTAGAAAAACGTTTGCTGGGTATCGACGCGGCCGAGAAAAGTCCGGTGATCTACCATCCTGTTGGTTGCCCGGCCTGCGAAAATCTCGGCTACAAAGGACGCTCTTCGATTATTGAAATTCTCAAAATCACCGGTGAAATGGATGACCTCATCGGTCGTCGCGCCAGCTTCCGCGAAATGTTGCGGCAGGCTTTGTCACAGGGATTCAGACCTATACTGGTCGATGCGTGCCGGCGAGTTCTGGACGGCACTACCAGTGTGGACGAAATTTCCCGCGTAGTGGATTTGACTGACCGGCTGCGTGAGTAAGGTTCCCTATGGCGCTTTACAACTACAAGGCAATGACCCGTGAAGGCTACATCCGCCAAGGCGCGCTGGAAGCAGTCAACGAGGGCGATCTTGAGAAGCGCCTGCTCAACATGCGGCTGGATCTCATCAAGGCCACGCAAGTTGTTGAGCGCAAAATCAATACCAACCGTCACCAGGTCGATCGCCGCGAACTGATCCTGTTTTGCCTGCAAATGTCGCAGCTCGCCAAGGCAGGTGTACCGCTGCTGGAAGCAATGGCTGATTTACGCGACAGCGTGGAAGGCATGCAATTCAAGGAAGTACTCAACTCTCTCATCGAATATATCGAAAGCGGCAAAAACCTTTCGCAAGCGCTGGAGCAATATCCCAAAATCTTTGACACCATGTTCATCAACCTGATCAGGGCCGGTGAAGCCACCGGCAAACTCGGCGATATTTTTGAGTCACTCAGCGGCATGATCAAATGGCAGGACGAACTGTCGGCCACCACCAAAAAACTATTGATGACACCGCTCATCGTGGGCAGCGTGGTTTTTGGCGTCACCATTTTCCTGATGGTGTACCTGGTGCCGCAATTGATCACCTTCATCAAGAACATGGGCGAGAAACTGCCAGCCCACACACGTGCACTGATCGCCACATCTGATTTCATGGTGCACTACTGGTATATCGTGGTTTTTACACCCCCGCTCCTGTTTGTTTTATTCAAGATCCTGGCCAGTTCCAATCCCAAATTCCGGCTGGCGCTGGATGGTTTCAAACTCAAGATTCCCCGTTTCGGCCAGATCACGCAAAAAATCCTGCTGTCCCGGTTCGCAAATTTCTTTGCCATGATGTATTCGGCAGGCATTCCCATTCTGCAGAGTCTGGAGATCGCAGAAGGCATCATCGACAACATGATGCTCAGGGCAGCACTGGTGCGGGCCAGAGAAGACATTGAACAAGGCGAACCCATTTCCACTTCTCTGGCCAACACAGGCATGTTCCCGCCGCTGGTGGTACGCATGCTGAAAATAGGCGAGACCACCGGCAAGCTGGACAAGGCACTGCTGAACATCAGCTATTTCTATGAAAGGGATATCAAGGACAACATCGAAAAACTGCAGTCGATGATTCAACCGGCCATGACTGTAGTACTCGGCGCGCTGTTGGGTTGGGTGATGATTTCGGTGCTCGGCCCGATCTACAACAGTCTTAGTCACGTCAAGGCGTAAGGCAAACCATGGCTATGCAACAAAAGTCACTGATTCTGCTGATCCAAGACCAGGGTGCGCAACTGCTGTTGTGGCAACAACGCAAGTTGTCGATTCTGAAAAATTTCCAGAACACCACCGAAGACCATGAAGCATTCAGGGCAATCATTGATACTTATCCGGAATACCGGATTCTGGTGGTCACTGATCTCATCGACGAAAACTTCAGGCATGACCACATTGTGCATGTCGGCGGTGCCGACCGCGATGCCCTCATCAAACGCAAACTGGATTTCTCATTCCGCAATACCCTCTATCGGATCGGCCGGGTAAAAGGCCGCGAAAAAGATGGCCGCAAGCAGGACAAACTTTTGTTGGCAGCCATCAGCAAACCGGAAATTCTTGATATCTGGATCAATGAATTGCTGGAGGCAAAACGTGCGATCCAGACGGTCACGTCCATGGCGTGGTTGCTGCGCAGTTATTTGCCATTAAAGAAGTTGGACAAGGAGCCTTCACTGCTGATCGTCAGTGTTGATCCCGGCAACAACTTGCGTCAAAGCTTCTTCCAGGAAGGCAAACTGTTGTTCAGTCGTCTTTCCAATCTGAACAGTCAGTCCGGCCCCGAATTGGCTGCTGAAATCAGCAATGAGACTTTGCAAGTACGCCAGTACCTTGAGCGCATTCAGTTCGTGCAATACGAATCAGCATTGCGCATTCAGGTTTTTTCCGCGCAGAGTAATAGCCAGCTGTCCATGCAACAGCATAGCAGTGAAGCCAATCGCTTCGAGTCGGTCGACATCTCCAAAGACATGACCGCACTGGAAGTCGCTGCCAACGGGAACCTTTACAAACCGCTGCATTATGTACTTGCCCAGGTTCTTGCTGCCGCTTCTCCACCCAACATTTATGGCCCTGCTTCTGCTACTCGCTACCACGACCTGCTTCGTCTCGGCAGCCTCATTGGCATCGCCGCAGGGTTGG
>CANCGR010000047.1 GCA_947377625.1 Gammaproteobacteria bacterium
AGTCGCAGCATTTCCGAAAAACGAAACAGATCAGGCACCGAGGTGATGCCGCCTACCCACGGCATTTCCGCATGCTCTTCCTTGAACGCGCCTTGCGGGCCCAGGTTGCTGCGGCCCAGATGTTCCTGCGGCGGTTTGCCACGGAAGTCCGGGAAGATATGGCGCTCGCGCAGATCGGCACGCAGACCGATGGCGGTGTCATGCATGCCGAGCGGTGTCAGCACTTCATCTTGCAACAGTTGCCGATAACTGCGGCCCTTGGGGTCGCAGCGACGCACGGCTTCGCCCATCAGCGCATGATTGAACAGCGGTGAGTAATGGCAGCGGGTGCCGGGCGGATCGATGGAGCGAATGTTCTGGCAGATGGCTTCGATGATTTCGTCGAGGCGGTCGATGTACATGCCGGGCTTGGGTATCCACATGGCTGGCAAGCCGGAGGTGTGAGTAAGCAAATGGAAGAAATTGATTTTTTCACGCTGGCCACCGGCAAATTCCGGAATGATTTCGGCCACGCGGGTGGTGAGCGAGAACTGGCCCAGCTCAATGGCGCGCAAGGTCAGCACCGTGGTGAAGGCCTTGGTAAGCGAGAACAGTGAAAATACTGAATTGATGTTCAAGGCCTGCTGATGGTCAGCGCCTGACCAGCCGAAAGCTTCCTGCAATGCAGTCTCGCCGTGGCGGGCCACCTGAATCACCGCACCGAAATATTTGTCGGCGGCGATGTCCTGTTGAATTACTTCCCTCAGGTGTTGCAAGCGGTTGGCGTCCAGGCCTGGTTTGTTGGTTGTCATAAGGTTTCCGGAGTTATCAATTTACAAAAATGTCACGATAGGAGAGGTACATCGAAAGGTAGAACAGCGGTATCAACAGCAAAAGGCCCACGTGCCAGGGCAATACTCCCAGCAGCGACATAAGCAGCAACAACAGGCCATAGATGAAAAATGAAAACAGGTTCGTGGTTGAGGCTTTCAAGGAATACCACAGCGCAGTTTTGATATCGCAATTGCCCAGCACAATCAGGGCAGGGGCGAACCAGCCGGCGGCGCTGAGTGGAATCACCAACAGCAAAATGATCAAAAGGCGCATCAGGAAGCCGGTCAGGCCGATGGCTGCATCCAACTGCAGTATGTCGTTCATGAATTCCTGGCTGGTGGGATCTGCCTGTTCACTGATTTTCCTGATCAGGGTCTGCAGCTGCTCGTTGTTGAAGATCGTCCACGCCAGATCACCCAGAGCGAGGCCGGTGACCAGCAGGGTAAGCCCGATCACGATCAGGCGGGCTGCGATCAAACGGCCCAGATTGCGGCGAAACCCGGCTACAACATAAAGAATCTTTACTGGTTGACGCTGGTAATTTGCCTGGCAGGCCAATAACAAACCTGCGGTCCAGACCGGGTCGAGCAAGAGGGTGACCGCGCGCAGGATCTTGAAGTGGTCTTCAAGCAGCAACCAAGCCACGCCCACCAGTGCCAGACTTAGCCAGCCGGGTATGGCAAGTTTGAAAAGATCCCAACCTTCGACGATCCAGCCGGCGCCCCGGTCGCCCACGACCACACGCGGCGCATGCACCACGTCAAAGCCGTCAACTCCGGTGGGCGCAGCCTCGTCAGGGAGCAGGTTATGGTTTGATTCCATGCAGAATCCCGTATTGGTGTTGTGATTGGAGGGGCAGCAAGGAGCAGGACTTTACCCATTGCCATGGCCGAAGTACACAGCCTGCCGGTGGTGGTGCTCTCTTGCCGAAAATCCAAATCACTGGCATAAATTGCCGGCGGATTTCCACTGAGAGCAGCCATGTTTCTCAAACTGCTGGAAAAACACATCAAAACCGGAATTTTGCATCTGCATTTGCCTGGCGGTGATTACACCTTCGGCAGTTCAGGCACGCAGGCGCATTGGCATTTCATCGACCACGCAGTGCTGGGCCGCATTGCCCGCGACTGGGAGTTCGAGTTGGGGCGCACTTACATGGAGGGCGCCTGGCATGCCGGCAGCACTGGTTTGCAGGCGTTGCTGGAAATCCTGCGCAGCAATTTTGCGGTTAAAGAGTCGGGCTTGGGCCTTCGCACCTTGTCGCGCCTGTTGCTGCAGTGGAATCGCGTTACCCGCAGTTATCGCAACGTCAGTCATCACTATGATGTGCCAGAGCCGGTGTTCCGCCGCATTCTTGATCAGGAAATGTTCTATTCCTGCGCCTATTTTCCTGAGGTTGGCATGAGTCTGGATGCGGCCCAGCAAGCCAAAGCACGCCACATTGCCGCCAAGCTCATGCTCAGGCCAGGCGACCGCATTCTCGACATTGGTTGCGGCTGGGGCAGCATGGTGTTTTATCTGGCCAGCCATTTTGACTGCGACGTCACCGGCATCACGCTGTCGCGTGAACAGTTGGCGGTAGCGCAACGTGAGCAGAAAAAACGCGGCCTCAACAACGTGCGGTTTGAGCTGGCGGATTATCGTGAACACCGGGGCCGCTACGATCGCATCGTCAGCATCGGCATGTTCGAGCATGTGGGGCGGCCGTTTCATCACGTGTATTTCCGCAGAGTTCATGAATTGCTCAAGCACGATGGCGTGGCGCTGATCCACACCATAGGTCGTGCCGGCCCGCCCGGCGTGACCAATCGCTGGATTCGTGAATATATCTTTCCGGGTGGCAGCACACCCGCCCTGTCGGAACTGGCCACCGCCATTGAACATACAGGAATGCGACCGACCGATATCGAAGTGTGGCGTTTGCACTATGCGCACACTCTGCAGCACTGGTTTCAGCGCTTCCAGCACAACCGTGCCGACATTGCCGCGCTGATGCAGGAAGAATTCTGCCGCATGTGGGAGTTCTATCTGGCGGTGTGCGAAGCCGCGTTCCGTTATTCCGATCTGGTGGTGTACCAGCTGCAACTCTGCAAACAGCATGGGCCGGTGCCAATCACCCGTGACTATCTTTATTTTTAGCCTTTATCCATAGCTGAACCGCGCCTTTCCAGTCGAAAAAAATTACAGATTTTTTGCAAATTTCCTGCGCTTGAAAATTTATAAACTATTCACTATTTACTGAAGCGATCAACTTTATCGCGATTGCCAGCCGTTATTGATGGGCAGTTTTTTTGGCTTGTTCGTATCAACAACACTTGGGAGGTCTGTGATGAATATTAAACTTGCACCATGGTCCATGGGTCGGGCGCTGCTGCTCACCGCTGTGTTGGCCTGCTCAGGCCAAGCCGCCACGGCTGCGGTTGCTACCTGGAAAGGCCAAACGCCCGAGGCCAAAGTCGCCAGCGATGCCGAAGTAAGATTGTCGGTATTGGGTTTTACCGAGCCCGAAAAAGCCAAGGCAGTGGTTACGCAATATCAGCAATATCTCACCAATCATAATGCACAAGAGTTCGTGAAGTTTCTGCAGCAGCAAGACACCAAGGGCTATCTGTTCACCAAAGAAGCCGTGGGTTACTCCATCAAATATGCCTGGCAGAGCGATGACAAAGCTAACCGACGCATGGTGCTGCTGGTGGAGCCGGCACTGATGTCCCGCAACCCCTATCAATGGAAAAAACAAATCCAGAGCACTGAGCCTTTCACTCTGGTGGAAGTGAATTTCGCTGGCGATGAAGCAATTGTTTCCACTTCGCTGGACACACCCATAGCGATCAATGCGCAGGGACAGCTGGAGTTGAAAACGAATGACAAGAGCAGCGTGTTTGTCCGCATGAAAGACGACACGCCGTACTATCTGAAATGACCTTTCTCAGATGTCTGAAGCCCTAGGCTGTGCGAACATCAAACAGTGATGATGTCGACAGCCTTGCGCAACTCAGCCAACGCATCACTGCCGGTCGGCACCCATTCATGCGCGACATAGCCTTTGAAGTTGAGATCAGCAATCGCCTTGGCCACCGCATTCCAGTTCACTTCCTGCCGCCCGTCGATTTCATTGCGGCCTGGCACACCGGCGATGTGGATGTGGGCAATGTAGTCGATGTTGTCGCGGATTGTGCTGATCAAGTTACCTTCCATGATTTGCATGTGGTAAGCGTCATAGACCAGTTTCACGTATTCGGAACCCACTTGCTTGCAAACCTCAACGCCGAAACGCGTGTGGTTGCCTTGATAGTCGATGTGGTCAACGATGCTGTTAAGCACTTCGATTGCCATCGTGATTTTGTATTTTTCCAGTATCGGTACTGCCTTTTTGAGGCCGGCTACGCAATTGCGTATGCCTTCATCATCGCTCATGCCCTCGCGGTCACCGAACAGGCCGATGATGTTGGGCACGCCGGCTTTGCTGGCTCCCGGGACAACTGTTGCCAGTGTTTCAAGCAATTGCTCATGATGCTCGACTTTGTTCCAGCCAAAGGCCTTGCCATAACGACGTGTGCTGCCGGCTTCAGTGGGCAGAAATCTGCCACCGCCGCCCAGGATTATGGCGGGCGTGATGCCGTATTTTCTGCACACCGGCCAATCGGCTGGTCCGACCAGATCCATGCCGGTGACGCCCATTTCCAGCAGTGCTGCACACAGCGGTTCGATGGGAATCGAGTCGAAGCACCAGCGCGCTACCGACTGTTTGAGGCGTCCTTTGCTGGCCGCCTGGCCAAGCGATGGCCACAGGCCTGATTGCAGCAAGGCCAGCGTAGTCGCTGTGCCTGCGAGAAACTCACGACGTTTCATGGTGGATGGTCCCTGAAGTTAACTGTTTATTTTTTTGGCTGCAGATCAAGGATCCAGCCGGCAATCACGCGCGCTTCGTCGATGGATACCAGTTGATTGGGCACCATCGGCACATCGCCCCAGTTGCCGCCGCCGCCGCGCACAATCTTGCGGGCCAGCACATCCACCATCAGTTTCTTGTTGGGGGCATGGCGGGCAGCAATGGCCTGCCAGGGCGGCCCCAGCGACGCAGTTGTCATTTGGTGGCAGGCATAGCAACGCGCAGCATCGGCAATTTTTTCAGCCGATTCAGCCGCGCTTGCAGCAGTGCCAGCCAGCACACCCAGCAGGGCAACGAGTGACATTATCAGTTTTGGTTTATGCAACATGACATGAGCTCCGCAAGGCATGATCAGTGACGCTGGCCGGAGCCATCAAGCACAAATTTTTTCGGATAGGCGTTGTCACCCGGATCAATGATCAGCGCCATGCGTGGGCCTTGCACGATGTCGACGATGTTGCCGTAGGAGGTGACGAGCACGCCGGTTTGCGGGTCGACATCGACCATGCGCGCAAAGGTATGGTCACGCGGCAGTGGCAATACGCCGAAGCTCTTGTCTTTGGGGTTGAAACGATAGAGGAAGTCGCCGTTGGAGGCGGTGATCCATATCACCTTGCGCACCTGATCCCAGGTGGTGGAATAGGGCGTGCTGCCGGTGTCGGGCAAATCGTAGATGCCGATCATCTTGCGGGTCTTGGTATCAAACTCGGCCAACTGGCCGCTGCCGTAAAGTGCCATGTACAGCACATCGTCTTCACTCATGGCGATGCGGCGCGGGCCGTCATTGATGTCGGGTAGCTGGAACGGACCGATGTATTGTTTGGTTTCAACGTCGAAGCCGCCAAAGGTGCCGTTGCCGAGCTGGCTGTACCACACTTCCTTGTGATTCCTGGTCATCGACAGGCCATAGAGCGACGTGCGGCCAGGCCGGCCCGGCGACGGCGGTGCCGGCCAGATTGCGGCGCTGCCGTCTTTAGGGTCGAAATAGCCGACTGAATTGTTGCCGATGTCGGAATACCAGATGCGGCCTTGCGCATCGGCCAGCAGCTCGTGTTCATAACCGAAGCTCAGGTCATGGATGCCAGGGCTTTTGCCATCAGCGGTGCGTAGTCGCCACGTTTGCCACTTGCCGGTGGCAATATCGAGATGGCCCACGATACTGTTGAACAGCGGCGTTACCCACAGCGAGCCGTCATGGGCTTTGTGCAGTGAGTGCGGACTCATCAAGACATCGGACGGCACTTCATGGGTTTCGCGCTGGCCGGTGACGATGTCGACACTGAACAGATGGTTGGCAGCCACATCCGCTACCCACAGTTTTTGCGGCGAGCCCAGCAGCAATGCTTCGCGCACCGCATTGGGCTGCTCGAACGCATATTCATAGATGCGGGTGTTGTCATTGACGATCAATGGTGCGCCCCACTGGTAACCGGAAATGAAATCCATACGGTCGTTGAATACCCGTGCCAGCAGGGACGCTACTTCAGTACCATTTTTGACGTCGTAAACCGCATTGGCGTCCAGCTTGGCGCCGCTGGCACGGCTACCGCGCCCGAATTCCCACGTGGACAGGAAATTCATGTACTTGGCGATCATGTTCCAGCTGTCTTCCCGTGCCTTGTGCGGGTCGGCTGCATGCAGCTCGGCAATGGACGCGGCATAGTTGCGCTGCTCGGTGGTGGGCACCTGGTGGCAATCGATGCAGCTCATGATGAATTTTGATTTCTCTTTGCGATCGGTGATGCGCGCCAGCCATGCCGAGGCAGGCGCCACCGCAATCTGGTTGTCGACCGGCGCCACCACGAAGTTCACGGTGAGGCCAGAGCCTTCTGCATGCAGCACCCGATCAATCTGCTGGTAACCCAGCGAGCGTACTTTGAGGTCGGAGCCTTCCGTGATTTTTTCGTCAAAGCTGCCGGGAAAATGAAAAGAGCCATCGGCGCCGGTAAACACCGTTATCACCGTCGCGCCCTTGGCACTCATGCCGCGTTCAAAAATGATCTGGGCCTGCGCCAGCGGCTTGCCATTGGTGTCGACCACCTTGCCACTTACGCTGGTGGCAGCAAGCAATGGGCTTGCGAAAGCGAGCAGCGCAGCCAGCGAACTGATGGCCAGCGCCAGTGGATGGCGCATAGGCAACAGGCTATTGCCGAGGCTGCGCGCCTTGGTTGGATGGTTATGCATTGTGTCCCCTCAGACAGTCAATTTGTTTTGCCGGCAGCCTCACGCCAAGGTGGGTTCCAGCCAATATAGAATAGCGGTTCTATTTTTACCCTATTCTGCAGCGATGAGCAAACTTGTTGCGCAAACCGTGCAAAAACGGGGTTGAGGCAGGGGAGCGACGGGGAATGAAGCGACCTGCTGCAGTGTTGGCTGCAACAGGCCGTCAAGGGCGGGAGGATCGCGCAGGGCGCTGCCTAGATGTTGAAAGTTTCCACCAGTTCGTTGAGCTGATCAGCCAGTTCACCCATGGAGGTGCTGTTGGAGGCGGCTTCTTCAGCGATGGCGGAATTGCGCTGGGTGGATTTGTCCAGTTCCTGCACCGCTTTGTTGATGGAGTCGATGCCGGCATTCTGTTCAGTGGTCGCCGCCATGATTTCTTCAACGACGTCGCTGACCTTGTGCACTGCGGTGAGAATTTCCGCCAGCGTCGTGCCGGATTTGTTGACGAGCAGCGAGCCGTGTTCCACTTTGGATGTGCTGTCAGCGATCAGATTCTTGATCTCCTTGGCCGACACCGCACTGCGCCCGGCCAGATTGCGCACTTCATCGGCGACCACCGCAAAGCCTCGGCCTTGTTCGCCAGCCCGTGCGGCCTCCACGGCAGCGTTGAGTGCCAACAAGTTGGTCTGAAAGGCAATGGTGTCGATAACGCTGATAATTTCGGCAATCTTTTTGCTGGATTCATTGATCGCCTGCATCGCAACCACAGCTTGTTTGACTACCTCACCGCCGGCCTCGGCCTTGGTTCTGGCTTCGCGTGCCAATAGTTCGGCCTGTTTGGAATTGTTGGTGTTCTGCTCAACAGTGGCGGTCATTTCTTCCATTGCGGCTGCGGTTTCTTCCAGGTTGGCAGAGTCTTCTTCGGCACGGTTGGAGAGTTCCTGGTTGTTGCTGACAATTTTGGCTGAACTGTTTTTCACGGTGACAGCACTGGTTTTTACCTGTTGCAGCGAGTCGCGCAATTGCGCCAGCGCTTGATTGACGTTGTCTTTCATCACGCCGATGCTGCCCTGGTAGTTGCCGTGAACTTCCAGTGTCAGATCTTTCTGCGCCACGGCGTTCATTACCGAGGAGACTTCCTCGAACGGTTTGGCTATTGAATCCAGCATCAGGTTGATGTTCTTGCGCATGGCCTGATTATCGGCATTCACGCAATCACACACGGCGCGCTGGCTCAGGTCGCCTTGGTTGACTGCGCCAATGATGCGCGTGAGTTCTTCAATGGTTTTCTTCTGCTCGGTAATGTCAGTGGCGTATTTGACGACCTTGCTGACTTTGCCGTTGATATCGCGGATCGGTGTGTAGTTGGCGTGCATCCATATTTCACGTCCGGCTTTGGTAAACCGGCGGAAATCACCACTCTTTACCAGCCCGCTGGCCAGTTCCTGCCAGAAGATCCGGTATTCGCCGGAAGCGCGATAAGCGGCGTCGACAAAAATCTGGTGATGCTGGCCCTTGATCTCGTTCAGTGTATAGCCGGTTGCATTCAGGAAGTTGTCGTTGGCATCGAGAATGGTGCCGTCGACGGCGAACTGGATGACTGCCTGCGAGCTGCGTATCGCGTTGATCTGGCCTTGGTTGTCGTGGCTGACGGTGATTTGTTCGGTGATGTTGCGCGCATATTTCACCACCTTGAACACTTTGCCATCGACATCCTTGATGGGGGTATAGGTAGCGCTGATCCACACATCCATGCCGTTTTTGGCGATACGCCGGAAGGTGCCTGAGTTGGGCTGACCCTGCCCCAGCTCCAGCCAGAATTTCCGGTAGCTTTCGCCCGCGCGCTCACCTGCTTCCAAAAACATGCTGTGATGCTTGCCGTAGATTTCTTCCAGGCGGTAACCGAGTGTGTCGAGAAACAACTGATTGGCGTGGATAACCTTGCCATCGGCAGTAAATTCAATCACGGCCTGGCTGTTGTTGATGCCGTCCACCTGGCCCTGCAAATCCAGACTTTGCATTTTTTGTGGAGTGATGTCGCTTGCGTATTTGACTACTTTGGTTATCGCGCCTTCAGCATCGCGGATAGGGGTATAGGACGCGTTGATCCACAGGGTTTTGCCGTTTTTACCGACGCGCTGGAATTCACCTTGCTGGGCCTTGCCGTTGCACAGTTCCTGCCAGAAGCGTTGATATTCGCTGGAATTGCGGTACTTGGTGTCCACAAAAATATTGTGATGGCGTCCTTTGATTTCATCCAGGGTATAACCGACCGCTGCGAGGAAGTGGGGATTGGCATTGAGAATGAGGCCGTCGGTATTGAATTCGATGACCGCTTGCGTGAGCCAGATGGCGGCCAGTTGTCCGCGCAAATCAGCAGCCTCATGGGCTGCCATGGTGACAGTTGATTTGGAGCGGGCAAAGAAAGCTGAACCCGTGTCACCGATTCGTGGATTGAAAATTCCCATAATTCCCTCAGCAATGTGAAAAAAGAGTCGTCCTTGGCAAGCAGCATCTCAGTGTGAAAGCAGAGCTTTCCTCGACTGATTGCTGCTCTCACCCCATTAAATGGCAGGAGGCTTGATGGGCTTAACGGCGCTATCAGGACAATGCTTGAGGGTGGTTGCAAAAAAATTACGGCAGGAAGGCGTGCGCAGCCGGCTTGTCGCCAATGACCAGCTCACCGGTGGTGCAGAAGCGGATGCCGGCTGCGTTGGCTTCGTCAGTATCGATATGCATCTCGGTGACATAGCCAGCTTTGACACGGATCAGTGTGTGGGAGAAATCAACCGCGCGTTCATCGCTGCCCACTTTCATGTCGACATAGTCGCCATCGTGCAATTGCAGTGCTTGCGCATCGGCTGGACTCATGTGGATATGGCGGGCGGCGACAATAAGACCATCAGTGACCAATTCACCGGCGGGGCCACGCAGGCGCACTTGCGGAGTGTTTTGCAGGTGGCCTGACGAGCGTAGCGGTGCATCAATACCTAGCGTAAAAGTATCAGTGCGCGATATTTCGATCTGGGTGGCCGAACGGGTAGGCCCCAACACGCGCACAGTCTGGAAACTGCCTTTCGGGCCGATCACTGACACCAGCTCCTTGGCGGCCCAACCTTCCTTTTGTGTGAGTGCATGATCAAGCGTCAGCTGATGGCCTTTGCCAAAAAGTGCATCGACAGCAGCTTGCGACAAATGCACGTGGCGCGCCGAGATGGCCACTGGAATTTGCACTTTGCTTTCGCCCCGGCTTTGGGCGAGCAGCTGCTGCACTTCGCATGCAATCATGTATTGCTCATTGGTGCGGGTGACCAGCACTTTCACACGCGCATCGATACTGTGGATGCCGGCAACCGCGAAATCAGCAAGCACAGCAGCACGGTTGCGATCTTCATCAAGCATGAGGCCGATGAATTCCAGTCGCTCGCAGATACGCCGCCGCATGTCACTGGAATTTTCGCCGATGCCGCCAGTGAAAATCACTGCATCAAGTCCGCCCATCGCTGCTGCATAGGCGCCGATATATTTGCGCACGCGGTAAGCATAGAGCCGCAACGCCAGTTGTGCATTGGTATCACCGGCAACCGCGCGAGCTTCAATTGCCGGCAGTTCATGCGTGCCGGCCAGCGCCTGCAGCCCGCTGGCGTTGTTGAGTTGTTGCTCAATGGCCGCAGCATCAAGACCAAGTTCACGTGCCAGAAAACTGAACAGGCCCGGATCCACATCACCGCTGCGCGTGCCCATTACCAGG
>CANCGR010000048.1 GCA_947377625.1 Gammaproteobacteria bacterium
GTGCTTCCGGGAAGGCGATCAACAGCACGCCGACGCCGAGCACAATCCAGGTTTCATTGGCATCCCAGAATGGCCCTATCGATGCAATCATTTGATCTTTTTCAGCATCGCCGGCAAATGGCAGCAGCAGGCCAACGCCAAGGTCATAACCATCGAGCACAACATACATCAGCAGCGCCAGCCCCATCACGCCCGCAAAAATCAGTGGCAACCAGAATTCCATCTCACACCTCCTGCGCAGGCACGAGGCCCGGATAATTCTGCGGACTTTCCAGCAGCGAGCGCGAAGGTTTCTTCGCCATGTATTTCAGTGTGGCGATGTAGAACCACAGGATGAAGGCGTAGAGCAGCAGCCACAGCAGCAGCGTGCCGAGCACCATGCCGCCGCCGTGTTCGGCAACTGCCGATGGTGCTTTGATTTCGCCATAGACCAGCCAAGGCTGACGACCGATCTCGGTGACATACCAGCCCGCAAGCACCGCGCCCCAGCCCGAGAACGTCATCAGCGAAGCCAGTCGCAGTTGCAATGGCGAAGGTGTTTGCTTGCGCACGAATACGCGCCAGCCCAGCCACCAGGCCTGCGCGATCATCAGCAGGCCGATGCCAACCATCACGCGAAACGCAAAGAGCAATGGCGCGACCGGTGGATGCGCTCCCGCGAAGTGATCGAGGCCTTCGACCTCGCCATCGATGTGATGTGTCAGCACCAAACTGGCCGCATACGGAATCTCGATCGCAAAGCGATTGCTGCGTGTCTGCTCGTCGGGCAGCGCGAACAATGTGAAAGGCACGCCTTTTTCGGTATGCCAGATCGCTTCAATCGCCGCTATCTTGGCCGGTTGATGTTCACGCGTGTTGAGGCCGTGCATATCGCCGATAAAGACCTGCAGTGGTGCCAGCACTATCGCCATAACCAGACCGGTGCGGAAAACTTTCAGCGTGGCCGGGCCATCAACACGGCCGAGGAAGCGCCAGCTGCTGACTCCCATCAGCAAGAACGCGGTGGTCAGCAGTGAGGCGACCAGCATGTGGCTGAAACGATAAGGGAAGGACGGATTGAAAATTATTGCCAGCCAGTCTTGTGCGTAGAACACGCCATCGCGCACAACATGCCCGGCTGGCGTCTGCATCCACGAATTCAGGCTCAGTATCCAGAACGCCGATGCAGTGGTGCCAATTGCGACCAGCGATGCTGCCAGCAAGTGCACACGGTTGGAGACGCGATGTTTGCCAAACAGCATGACGCCGAGAAAAGTGGCTTCCAGGAAAAATGCCGTCAGCACTTCATAGCCGAGCAGCGGCCCTGCGATGTTGCCGGCTTGCCGCATAAAGCCTGGCCAGTTGGTGCCGAACTGGAAACTCATGGTGATGCCGGTCACCACGCCAATGGCGAAGGTCAGTGCAAACATTTTCACCCAGAAGTAATACGCATATTCCCAGTCACGATCACCGCTCACCGTGAAGCGGGTGCGAAAGTACAGCAACACCCAGCACAGCCCGATCGAAATGGTCGGGAAAATAATATGAAAGCTGATGTTGGCAGCGAACTGCAGGCGCGACAGCAAGAAGGGATCGAGTTCGGTCATGGGTGCCTCGGTTGCAGCAGCGTGGCGATGTACTCGCCGACTCGACGATGGCCGCCAGCAGTCAAATGATCGTCGATCACATAGTAATCCTGTTGGGTGAGCCCGGGATCAAAATAACTCACGTAGGGTAACCGGCTGTCCTGACCATCAGGGAAATTGACAAATTTTTTGCCGTAAGCATTGGTATAGAAAACCAGTACGCGCTTGTCGTGCAAATAGTCTTGATAGCGTTGCAGTGTGTCGCGCAGATACTGCTCGTGGGTGGAAAAATCCCAGGTTTCTTCGCTGCGCGTCAACTCGCCGAGTTTCACGAACGGACTTGTGAGTGCCGATTCCATCAGTTCTTGCGTGAACCTCAAGCGAGTGCCCAGTCCTTCATGCTCAACTGCATTCAACTGCTGCTGGAAAAAATCTGCCATGTCCTGGAAATCTGCTTCCGTCAAAGACTCGGCATTTTCGCCCAGATCATTTTCGCAATACTGGATGATGATCGTATCAACCTTGTCGATTACACCTGACACTACCAGTCGCTTCAGTTCTCGTTCAGTGCCGTAACTGGATACGCCGAGGTTATAGACAGGTCGCGTAGTATGTTGCTGCAAGACGCTGGAGAAGGTTTCATTGTCGTTGACACCCCAACCCATTGCATAGGAATCGCCAAGCACAGCAATGCCATTGCCGGAGTCAGCGATTTCCGGCCGGCCGGGCACGGCCCGCCCCAGGTCGTCGAAATTGAGTGTGGTATCGAACTCTACGTTGGCGAAGTAACAGGTGCCGTTTTTGGGTTTGTAGATCAAAGCCCGGTCGGCTTGCGCGCAAGTAGGGTCTTCCTGCCAGATGTGGCGGATGCCGATCATGTAGTAGTTGCGCTGAAAAAAATTGACGGGATCGGCGGCAACCGGCCGCTTGGCATTCACGCTGACCACTGCAAAGAGTTGAAGTGACGCTACCCCGACAACGTAAAAGAGCGAGACGAACAGGCTCCAGCCAACCACGTGAATGATGACTCGTTTAATCCGGCTCATAGTTACCCTTGTAACCTGTTTTCGATGATGTGGTTTGCGCTGATTTGTACAGAAGCACATTGCCAATCACCAGCAAGTCCAGCTCGGTCGCCATGAAGCAGCGCCAGGCATCTTCGGGCGAGCAAACCGGCGGCTCACCTCTGACATTGAACGAGGTATTGACCAGCACTGGACAATTGGTAAGTTCCTTGAAGTGTTTGAGCAGCTGGTAGTAACGCGGATTGGTGTGTGCGTCGACTGTTTGCACACGGGCAGAGTAATCCACATGCGTCACTGCCGGAATTTCGGAGCGTACTGCGGAAAGCTTATCAAGACCAACCAATGACTCTTCATGGTGACACAATGCTGTGCACCTGGATGTGGCTACTTTTGCGACAAACTGCATATACGCACTTGCGGCGCTTAGCTCAAACCACTGCGCTACATCTTCGAGCAGAACGCTCGGTGCAAAGGGCCTGAATGACTCCCTGAATTTGATGCGCAGGTTCAGTGTTTTCTGCAGCGAGGGCGAGCGCGGATCCGCAAGGATGCTTCTGGCGCCCAACGCACGTGGGCCAAACTCCATGCGACCCTGCATCCAGCCCACCAGTTTGCCTGCGGCCAGCGCTTGTGCGGTTTGCGCAAGTGCTTCTGCATCAGTAAGGATGGTGAACACTGCGCCGCAACCGTTGAGCGTTTCGACCACTTCCTGTTGGGTGTATTCAGGCCCCAGATACGAGCCGTGCATGCCATCCTGACCTGCTGCAATTTTACGCGGCTGTTTAAGCACCAGGTGGTATGCAGCCAGCGCTGCACCGATCGCACCACCAGCATCACCGGCGGCCGGCTGTATCCAGATATTTTCAAACAACTGCTCGCGCAACAGTTTGCCGTTGGTAACGCAGTTAAGTGCCACGCCGCCAGCCAGACACAAATTCTTGCTGCCGGTGCTGCGTGCAATGTCTTTTGCGAGTTTGATGACGACCTCATCAGTTACCGCCTGCACTGAGGCGGCCATGTCCATTTCACGCTGCGTAAGCATTGATTCTGGTTGGCGTGGCGGTCCTTCAAAGAGCGCAGCAAACTTGTCGTTGGTCATCGTCAGGCCAGTGCAGTAATTGAAGTAGTTCATATCCAGTGCATAGGAACCATCTGGCTTGATATCGATCAGATGATTTTTTATAACGCTGGCGAAGCGGGGTTCACCATAAGGGGCAAGTCCCATCAGTTTGTACTCGCCACTGTTGACCTTGAAACCGGCGTGATAGGTAACTGCAGAGTAGAGCAGCCCAAGTGAGTGAGGAAAATGAATCTCCTTGTGTATCTGAAGATCAGCGCCATTGCCCGCTGCCAGCGAAGTGGTGGCCCACTCGCCGACGCCGTCCATGGTGAGCACTGCTGCCGCTTCAAACGGACCAGGAAAAAATGCACTGGCGGCATGACTCAAGTGATGTTCTGAAAACAGCAGCCTGTCATTCCAGTTTATGTCGTTGCCCCACAAATCAGTGAGTGCATCAGTGATCAGTGTTCTTTGAAAAAGTTTGTCTTTCAGCCACACCGGCAAGCCGGTAATGAAGTTGTGAATGCCGCGTGGTGCAAACGCCAGCCAGGTTTCCAGCAGTCGCTCAAATTTGACAAAGGGCTTTTCGTAAAACACCACATAATCAATTTCGTCGGGCCTGATGTGTGCCTGCGCCAGACAATAGTGCAGTGCATGGACGGGAAACGCCGCGTCGTGTTTTTTGCGGGTGAAACGTTCTTCCTGGGCAGCAGCGCTTATCTTGCCATCTACCACCAGGCAAGCAGCCGCATCATGATAGTAAGCAGAGATACCGACTATATTCATGCGGGCTCAGAACAGTGTGTAGAGGAAGGGGGCCAGCACTGATCCTTGCGCAAGCACCAGCAAGGCAACCATCAGCAACATCAACATGATGATAGGCAACAACCACAGTTTCTTGCGCACGCGCAGAAAGGCCCACAACTCTTGCAGAAAAGCCATTTACGTTACCTTCAATATTGATGCTTGAATGAGTCGGCGGCCGCGTCTGCGGGCGGCTTTTCCACCCAGTAACTGTCGACCTGACGTTTGCGCAGTTTTAGCACATCGCGGCCAAACCAGCGGGTAACCAGCGCCACCGGGCTAATCACCAGAATATAGATGGCGCCCAGCACCACCGGGCTCACAATCTTCCCCAGCATGAGGCCTAGCCAGAACCAGAATCTGTTCAGCGGCATCAGCAGATTGGGCGCCCGCCAAGTAACAAGGCCACTGCACAGGGCAAGGCTCAGCCACAAAAATGCCCAGCCGCCCGCCAGTTTGGAGTACGCCCAGGTAGCTGCAATCGTCATGACGACTGTGAGGAACCAGCCAAACTTTTTGGTCGTTGGCAGTTGTTGCGGAGATTGGGCGTGGCCTGGCGTCATGGTGACTAATCGGAACAAACGGACAGTTGCATCATGCAATAATAATTTGGCTTTACTCCAGTGCTTTGGCTGAAGTCCCCCACTTTAAATTGGAGTAGCATCAGCGCATCCACCAAGGAGGATCTATGAATCGAAAGTTGATGATGGCCGCACTGGCTTGCTTTTTGATGCAGGCAACAACGTCGCAAGCGCAGGCAATAAAATCTGCGCCGCGGCCGCCCGCGCAAGCCGGCATCCCGGCGGGCGAGAGCGCGGCGCCAGATGGCTACGCACCGATCCCCGCCTGGCTGGGCCAGACGCGCGCGCCCCGCCCCGCCAAGACTGCTGATTATTCAGTTGAAACTGTGGCAGAAGGGCTGACCGGTGCGTTCTCCTTCAACCTGCTGCCCGACGGACGCATGATCGCGGCGGAACGCACTGGCCATATCAAATTGATCGGCAAAGACGGCAAGATCAGCGAAGTAGAAGGACTACCTGCCAATCTGTGGGCCAAGGGCCAAGGCTTGTACGAGGTACGGCCTGACAAGGACTTCGCCAAAAATCGCACGCTCTATCTTGCTTATACCGTGCTGCCTGATGACGCCAATCAGGAGGCATTGCCGAAAACACCGGGTGTAGTCGTTGTGTCCAGTGCGAAACTTTCTGCCGATGACAAGCGTATTGAAGGTGTGAAGATTCTGCTTAATGCCGAAGGCACCACTGGCCGCGTGATTCAGGCTCCCGACGGTACTTTGCTTGTTACGTCGACAGTACCGACCGGCTATGGCATCAACGCTGGCGACTGGATGCAGCCACAGGCGCTCGACAACAATATGGGCAAAGTGCTGCGCATCAATGCCGACGGCAGCATTCCGAAAGACAATCCCTTCGTTGGTCGTGCCGGCGCTCACCCGGAAATTTACGCAATCGGGTTTCGTGACATGCAGGGTGTTGCCATCCATCCCAAGACCGGCAAATTGTGGACCACTGAACATGGCCCGCGTGGTGGCGATGAAATAAACGCGGTTGAAAAAGGCAAGAACTACGGCTTCCCGGTGATCGGCTATGGTCATGATTACACTGGCAAGCCGATCAACAATGACAAGACCTTTCAAGACGGCATGGAACAGCCGGTTTATTTCTGGACGCCCGACATTGCGCCGGCTGGCATCGCCTTTTACTCGGGCAAACTTTTTCCGGCGTGGCAGGGTGATCTCTTCGTTGCCGAACTCGCGGGAAAGACACTGGTGAGGCTGGTGCTTGACGGTGAACGGGTAGTGGCTGAAGAACGGCTGCTCACCGATTTGAATGTGCGCATCCGTGGTGTCAACGAGGGCGCCGATGGTGCGCTCTATGTGCTGACCGATGGTGCTGGCGGCAAGATTTTGCGGCTGGTTCCCAAACATTAAACACCGCTACACAGTACAACAAATACAGAGTTCAGAACGCACTGAACCAGATAAAAGGGGAATAGTAATGTCCGTGAAAACTTTGGCGGGGGCATTGGCATCGCTGATTGCATTGAGCATGGCCGGCACTGTGTTTGCGCAAACTACTGCAGTGCAGGACCCGGATGCGCGCGCCAAGGCTACCGTTGCGCAGATGAGCTTCGAGGAGAAGTTCATGTTGTTGCACGGCATCATGCCGCTGCCGGTACTGCCGGGCACGAGCGATATACCGCCCGGTGTTGATATCGCGGCCGGCTATGTGCCGGGCATCGAAAGACTTGGTGTGCCAGCTTTGCGGGAAACCGATGCAAGCCTTGGTGTTGCCTATGTGATGGGCCTGCGCAAAACAGCAGACGGCAAGCCCGATGGCGCAACCGCTTTGCCTTCGGGTTTGGCGCTCGCCTCAACCTGGAATCCCGAACTTGCCTATGAGGGCGGTGCGATGATCGGCGCAGAGGCGCGCGACAAAGGTTTCAACGTGTTGCTCGGTGGTGGTCTGAATCTGACGCGCGATCCGCGTAATGGTCGCAACTTTGAATATCTTGGTGAAGACCCGCTGCTGTCCGGCACGCTTGCTGGAGAAGCCGTGCGCGGCACACAGAGCCAGCAAGTGATCTCTACCGTCAAGCATTACGCCAACAATGGCCAGGAGACTGGGCGTCAGACTGCCAACGCGATTATCTCGGAAGCCAACGCGCGCGAGAGTGAGCTGCTGGCGTTTCAATTCGCCATTGAACGTGGCAATCCTGGCGCCGTGATGTGCGCTTACAACCCGGTGAATAATGTTGAGTCCTGCTCGTCGGATGAACTACTCAACCTCACTTTGAAACGCGATTGGCATTTCAAGGGTTGGGTGATGTCTGACTGGGGTGCGGTGGAAGGAGTGAAGGCTGCGTTTGGCGGTCTTGATCAACAGTCGGGTGAACAGCTCGACACCGGTTTGTATTTCGACAAGCCTCTGAAGGAGCTGGCGCAAAAAGATCCGAAAGTGCTGCAGCGTGTTAATGAAATGAATCAGCGCATCTTGCGTTCAATGTATGCACTCGGTGTGGTCGACAATCCCGTGGTGAAAAGACCGATTGATTTCGCAAAGAATGCGCAGGTGGCCAAGGCGGTCGCGCAGGAAGGCATTGTGCTGCTGAAGAATGACAAGGGCTTGTTGCCGCTTGCCAAGGGCGCGAAGTCGATTGCTGTTATTGGCGGATACGCCGATGCAGGTGTTATCTCCGGCGGCGGCTCATCACAGGTGGCAGGCCCCAACGGGCCGGGCACCACGGTACGCGTCGGTGGTTCGGGTGCGATGGGGGCTTTTTCCAATGAGTACTACCATGACAGCGCGCCGCTCGCCGCCATCGAAGCTGCCAACAAAGGCGGCAAACGTGTCAGCTACGACAATGGCTTTTTTCCGCAACGTGCGGCGGAAGCAGCCAAGGCGGCAGATGTTGCGATTGTGTTTGTCACCAAGTGGGAAATTGAGGGTCAGGATTCACCAGACCTGTCGTTGCCACGGGGACAGGATATGTTGATCGAAGCGGTGGCCTCTGCCAATCCCAACACTATAGTGGTGCTGGAAACCGGCAATCCCATTGCGATGCCGTGGCTCTCCAAAGTGGGAACGCTGCTGCAAGCGTGGTATGCCGGCGCCAAAGGTGGCGAAGCCATTGGAGATGTGTTGTTCGGCTCGATCAATCCTTCGGGGCGTCTGCCAATTACTTACCCAGCCGCCATCGCGCAACTGCCGCGTCAGAAGATTGATGCGCCGCCGCCTGCGGCTGCCAGCGCTGAAGCGATGGCCGCTGCCAGTGTCTTCGGCCCGCCGGCGCAGGTGTTCGATGTGGACTACAACATCGATGGTTCCGATGTCGGCTATCGCTGGTATGCGCGCAACAATTTTCAGCCGCTGTTTGCCTTTGGCTATGGTCTGTCGTACACCACCTTCAATTACAGCAATCTGAAAGTGGAAGGGGGTGAGACCCTGAAGGTCAGCTTTGACATTACCAACACCGGCAAAATCACTGGCAAGGAAGTCGGACAGGTTTATCTGACGGCAAGCCCGAAGCGCACCCAGCAGCGATTGCTTGGCTTTGAGAAAGTTGAGCTACAACCGGGCGAAACCCGGCATGTAAGTGTAGTCGCCGACAAACGTCTGCTGGCCAACTGGGACAGCAAGGCGCATGGCTGGCAACTGGATGCCGGCATTTACCACATTGCCGTCGGCATGTCGGCCATGGATCTGAAACTGCAAGAGTCGGCCAAAGTCAGTGGCGGGAAACTGAAGCCATAACATCCGGTATGTCAGAACGGGGCTGATCAAGCCCCTGTCGATGCAATCGCTGCCCTATTTTCAATGTTGAGCGCCGTCAGGCTTCACGAATTTCAAAGTCATGCGGTCGCTCTCGCCGATGGTTGCATAGCGCGCGCGGTCTTCATTGCCTTTGGCGTAGCCGGGTGGCAGGGTCCACACGCCCCCCGGATAATCCTTGGTGTCTTTGGGATTGGCGTTGATTTCTGATTGGCCAGTCAGGCGAAAGCCCGCATCTGTCGCCAACTTGATTACGTAGGCTTGTTGCACATAGCCGCTGGCGGCTTTCGGATCCTGTTTGCCTTTGTCACTGGCACGATGCTCGACGACGCCTAGCACGCCTCCAGGTTTCAGTGCCGCAAAGAAAGTTGCGAAAGTCTGTTCTGCCGTTCCCGCAGCCATCCAGTTATGCACGTTGCGGAACGTCAGCACCATGTCCGCTGCGCCATCGGGCATCATTTTGACGCCTCGTTCCGGTGCCAGTGTGACCAGATGCAAAGTGCCATATAGTTCTTTGTTGCTCATGTCGCGCACGAAGCCCTCACGTCCACGCTTCCAGAAACCGCCGTCTGATGTGTCGTCTTCGGGAAACAGCGCGCCGTAATAGGCGCCGTGCTCTTTCAGGTAAGGCGCGAGAATATTGGTATACCAGCCGCCAATAGGCAGGACTTCCACCACGGTCATGCCTGGCTTTAATCCAATGAAGCGCAGGGTTTCCAGCGGATGGCGATACTGATCGCGCGCCTTGTCTTCCTCCTTTCGGTGACTTCCGGCAATGACCTGTTCAAGCTCGACTGCCCAGGTCGGTGTCGCCATCGTCACACTCAAAGCCAATACAGCGATACGAAGGGTTCTGATCAGCATACCAATCTCCTCTTTTTTTTGGGGTTACTGTGGGTGTGTTTCCACGCGTTTTCGATGGTACTGCCGCAGTCGGTCGGGAAAAAGTGCAAATTTTTTCCTTTGTTGTGGAATCTTCAGTCCTGATCGTGGACTTGGTCTTTTCAGCCTGGAGGTGGGTTGCGTTTGGCTGCCTTTGGGTAACGGCCAGTCCTTGTCATTGGCAGGGACCCCGACCCCTGCCAGACGATAAAGTTCCGTTCAAGGAAATTATTTTTGGGTTGAACGTCGCAAAATGTACGTGGGCATATCTGGGTAGGTTGGGAGATGTTTTTGTTATTAATATAATTAAAAACAATAGGTTATATCTATTTCAACGTTGAAAATTGTGCAAGAACTTAGTCTTTTCGGGTTTTCTGAAAAAAGTTTCGCGGTTGACCCACCCTGCCAATCTGGCTAGCCTGACTTGGTGCGGTTGCCCACCCTGCTGTCAGGAGGGGGCTAAACCGTACCAAACATAATGACATGTATAAAACATGGGGGAGTAAAAATGTTTAAAAAATCATCTTTATTGATGAAGCCTTCGCTATTGTCCGTCTCTATCTCGTCAGTGATAGGCGCCATAGCAATTGGCAGCATCATTCCAAGCATGAGTGCGTATGCCGCAGGCGACGAAAAACTTGAAGAAGT
>CANCGR010000049.1 GCA_947377625.1 Gammaproteobacteria bacterium
GAAGCGCTGGTGCATCTGGCGCGGCCAACCATACAGCGGTTGCGTGATGAATTCGGCCACACCGTCAATCTGTCGCTGGTCTACGGCGACACCGTGTCAATCGCCGAAACGCTGCAAGGCAATGCCTTTATCGGCGTGGTGATGCGCACCCATGCCGGCATGCCGCTGCATTCCACTGCCGCCGGCAAATTGTTCCTCGCCGATCGGCTGGCGAAAGGCATCGCGTTGCCGACCGGGCTGTTCGAAAAATTTACCGAGAATACGATTGTCGATGCTGAATCCTTGCGCATGGAGCTGCAGCGCATACAGGAACAGGGCTGGGCGGGGGCACCGGAAGAAACAGTGCTCGGCATCAATGCGCTGAGTGCGCCGGTGTATGATCATCGCAACGAGCTGGTGGCGATGATCTCGATGCTAAGCTCCATCCAGTTTATTTCGCGTCAACCGTCACGAGCACTGCTCGATGCGATCAAGGCTGCTGCGCTGGAAATTTCCAATGCGCTTAAGTGCAAGTAAGTGAAAGTGAAACCTGCTGACCTTGACCACACGATGACAGAACCCGCACAACACGAAAAGCTCAACACCAAAGCTGCAGGCATCGTTGGCTTGGCGGTGATGTGCAGCCGGGTGTTGGGTCTTGTTCGGGAACAGATCTTTGCAGCGTTGTTCGGCGGCGGTCGTTTCATGGACGCCTTCACTGCTGCATTCCGCATTCCGAATTTGCTGCGCGATTTGTTTGCTGAAGGTGCGCTATCAACGGCGTTTGTCACTACTTTCAGCAAGACTGCCGTGACCGATGGCGATGCTGCTGCCTGGCGTCTGGCGAACAAGATCATCACGTTGACGATCATCCTGTTGAGTGTGCTAACGCTGCTCGGCATCTTTACCGCGCCGTGGATTGTGAGTCTGTTGGCGCCCGGCTTCGATGCGGAAAAGGCGGAGTTGACCATCACGCTCACTCGCATCATGTTCCCGTTTATTCTGCTGGTGTCGCTGGCGGCGGTAGTGATGGGCATGCTTAACGCCCGCAATGTGTTCGGCATGCCGGCCATGGCGTCGAGCTTCTTCAATCTCGGCTCGATTGTGGGCGGTGTACTGATCGGCTACTGGCTCGACCCGCAGTGGGGGCCACACGCGCTGCTGGGATTGGCAATCGGCACCTTGATTGGTGGCGCATTGCAGCTTGGCGTGCAACTGCCTGGCCTTGCCAGAGTAGGCTATGTGTTCCATCCGGACTTTCGTTGGCGCGATGCGGGCGTGAAGGCCGTCATGCTTTTGATGGGGCCATCGGTGGTGGCAGCCAGCGCAACACAAGTCAACGTAATGGTGAATACGGTATTCGCTTCGTCACTCGGTGATGGGCCGGTGTTCTGGCTCAACATTGCATTCCGGTTGATGCAATTGCCGCTGGGACTGTTTGGTGTCGCACTCGGCACGGTGTCGCTGCCGTTGTTGGCGCGCATGGCGGCCATCGGCAATGACGATGCCTTTCGCAGTGAGCTGGCGCGCAGCATGCGCCTGTCGTTCCTGCTGACTATTCCCGCCACACTGGGCTTGATACTGCTGGCCGAACCCATCATCTCGGTGCTGTATCAGCATGGAAAGTTCGGCGCCACCGAAACTGCGCAAGCGGCCGCCGCTTTGCGCTTTTATGCGGTGGGCCTGTGCGGCTATGCAGCGTTGAAAGTGCTGGTGAATGCATTCTATGCGGTGGGTAAACGCAAGACGCCAATGATGATCAGCTTCATCGCCGTAGGTACGAACCTGTTGCTCAACTGGCTGTTTACTTTCCATCTTGGCTGGGGTCATCGCGGCTTGGCGTTGTCGACTGGCTGTGTTGCGACCATCAATTTTGTGATTCTGTACGCGTTGATGCACAGGCACCTCAAACATCTGGAAACCACCGCCATGCTCAAGCTGTTTGCCAAAACGCTGCTGGCCGGCGCGGTGCTCGCGGGTGTGTGTTGGGGTGGACAACAATGGTTGTTGGCGGACTGGGCCACGATGAATTTCCTGCCGAAACTGGCCGCACTTATCGGCATCATTATTGTGGCTGGCAGCGCATTTTTCGCTTGCGCGCTGCTGCTGAAAATTCCGGAACTTGAAGCGCTGCTGGCGGCAGTTCGCAGAAGGCTGGCGCGCAAATGAAGCGCAACGAGCGTGCAGCGATGATGCAAGTTCACGTTGTGTACCACCGGGTGCGTTTTGTAAGCTCGAGACAATAACGAAAATAAACCAAGGCAGGGGGGAAGTCTGATGGCTGACAGCACAGTGGTGAATACTGCAGGTGGTTCCTCCTGGGTGGGTGATGCGCTGGATGGCGTCGGGTCGTGGGCGCTTCGCTCCAAAGCGCCTTGGCTGCTAGGCTTCCTCATGCTGTTTGATTCATGGGACAGCCTGGTCATTGCTTTCACGCTGCCGGTGCTGAGCGGGGAGTGGGGGCTGTCGCCGCTGCAAGCCGGCTCATTGATCTCGGCCGGTTACGGTGCGCAGTTTTTCGGAGCGCTGCTGTTCGGGGCGCTGGCTGAACGTTACGGGCGGCTGCCCATCCTCAAGTTGCTCGTTGCTGTCATGTGTCTGATGGGGCTTGCCTGCGCAACGGCGCAGAGTCTGCAACAGCTCATTATCTTTCGGGCCTTGCAGGGGCTGGCGATTGGTGGCGCCTTGCCCAGTGCCATCTCCTATATCAACGAGATTGCGCCCACTGCCACGCGCGGGCGTTTCTTCGGCACGTTCCAGTTCCTGATGACCAGCGGCTTTGGCCTGGCCTCGTTGATGAGCGCTTGGCTGATTCCTGCCTACGGCTGGCGCATCATGTTCGGCCTGGGCGCGGTACCGCTACTGGTGTTGCCGTTTACCTGGATGCTGCCGGAATCGCCGCGCTGGCTGGCCGGCCGTGGCCGCGTTGATGAAGCAGCGCGCTCGCTGGAACGCTTGGGCTGCGGCGCTGTCCCTGCTGCGAATGCGCGCCCGCCTATCCCGGGCGGCGGCGCCAAGGTTCCCTATTCGATGTTGTTTGCACGCGAGGTGCGCAGCACGTCTATCGTCACCGCTTTGCTGTGGTTCCTGACCTCGCTGGCCTCCTTCGGTCTGTCGAACTGGATACCCTCGCTTTACGTCAGCATGTTCAATATTCCGGTGGCACAGGCGCTGCGCTACAACGCAGTAGTGGCAGTCAGCATTTTCATCCTGCCGATCATCCTGCGGTTCAGCATCGACCGTATCGGCCGGCGCCCGCTGCCGATGTTTGGCACCGCCATCGGCGGCCTTGCCTTGCTGGCGATGATCTTCATTGATCACAGCGCCACGCTGTTGCTGGTCAGTCTCGCCATCGTTGGCCAGATCGGCATCTCGATTGGCTCCATGGTGCTGTGGCCTTATACCGCCGAAACCTATGCGACACGCATCCGCTCGCTGGCGCTCGGCACATCCAGCAGTCTCGCCCGCGCGGCATCAACGCTCACCCCCTTGCTGGTAGGCGGCGTGTTGCAGATGACGGGCTCAACTACCTTGGTGTTTCTGGTTTACGGCTTGGCCTCACTGGCCGTTGCTTTGCTCTGGCGTTTCGGCACCAAGGAAACGGCTGGCCGCAAGATGGTCGATTGACCGGCTGGGCATGTTGTCTCGTTCTGCGATACGATGTGCCGAAATTGACGAGAATCGCTTATGACGCCAGAACAAAGAGCCAGCGCCACCCAGGTGCTCTACATGAATATGATCGACTACTGGTACGAGGTTGATCTGAAGGGTGGGGCCGGTGTTTCGCAGATGTATGTCGAAGACGGCATCTTCCACGCCGGCCCTGGCAAGGCACTGGTGGGCCGCGCCGCGATCGAGCAGTTCTATAGCTGGCGCCAGGATCGCGGTGCGCGCACGTCACGCCATGTAATCACCAATTTCCGCGCCGAGTTCACCGACGCCAATCATGCGACCACCTATTGCGTGATGTCGCTCTACGCCGCCGACGGCAAACCCATACTGCCGTCAGCGCCGCCGATCATGATGACTGACCTCATCGACCGTTGTGTGCTTTGCGACGACGGTGTTTGGCGCTATATCGAGCGCAATTTCGTGCCCTTGTTCATGGGGGGCGCTGCGCCAACCGTGCCGCCGCAGTCGATTGCCGACAACTTCAATTCCGACAAAAAGAACGCCTGATAACAGGCACGCAGGAGCGGTAGATCCTTATGTTCAGAGAAGCATCAATCGGGCGCCACTACGAGGAAACTCCGCAGTTGGTGGGTAAAGGCATTCGTTCCTGGATTACACGCGGTGCCAATTTTGCTGTTGTCATCAGTGTCGGTGAAGCCGGCGCCAGTTTGAGTGGAACAGCGGTTGATGAGCAGTTCGTTTATGCACTTGAAGGCGGCATCATTGTCACTGCCGGGGTTGAGCAGGAAATACTGGAAGCCGAGGATCTTGCCATTCTGCCGCCGGGCCAATGGACCATTCGTTTTGACCGTCCCGGTCAGGTAGTGCAGCTCCTCACCACCGATGAAGCGCTCGCCAAGCAAGCGCCCAATGCCGCGCGCTATGCAGAAGGTGCGCCCGAAGTCGCGCCCATAGTGCCGTGGCCCGAACCGGTTGGCGGCTATCGACTGCGTCGTTACTCAACGCTACAGGCTTACGCACGCGGCGGTTTGGTGCATGCCTTTCGCACCCGCAAGCTGATGATGGTGCCCTATGACCGCTTTCTCGAACCGCGCGATGAAACGCAATTGACGCCGCATTCGCATGCTGATTTCGAACAAGGCTCAGTCGGGCTTGAGGGCGAATGGGTGCATCATTTGCGTACGCCATGGACGCCGAACCGGCGTCAATGGCAGCCGGATGCGCACATGCAGGTGGGCAGTCCTTCCACGCTGATCATTCCGGCCGGCATCATTCACACCTCGCAGGGCATCGCGGGCGAGGGCATGCGCTTGATCGATGTCTTTGCACCGCCGCGCGTGGATTTCTCGGAGCGCGGTTGGGTCGACAACGCCGCCGACTATCCGATGCCCGCCAAGCCTGCGGCTGCTGGCTAATTAATTGGGGATTCTATGACTACAGCAGCAGGCACGATTTCACAGCCAGTATTGGCTTGGGTGAAGGGTTTTGAGGCAGCACTGGCAGCACCGGCTGGCGCTGATTGGAGCAAACTGTTTGGCGAAGAGTGCTACTGGCGTGACCTGCTGGCATTCACGTGGGACATCGCCACGCTCGAAGGCCGGGACGCGATCACCGCCATGGTGCACCAGCAAGCCGGCCTGATTGGTGCGAGCGGTTTCGCGCTCGACGATGCTGTGCTACCGATGACCGACGAGTCGCAAGGCTGGTTCACCTTTAACACCGCAACCGCGCGCTGCCGGGGCCAAGTGCAGCTGCGTGATGGCCGTGCTTATGTGTTGCTCACTGCGATGGTCGAGCTCATTGGTCATGAAGAAATTGGCGGACCGCGTCGGCCCGAAGGCATTGAGCATCGTGCCGAGAAGGGGCGCCGCACCTGGCTCGATAAGCGTGAGGAAACGGCGCGTACGCTCGGGCATAGCGTGCAGCCCTATTGCCTCATTGTTGGTGGTGGTCACAACGGCCTCATGCTCGCCGCGCGCCTCAAGCGCCTGGGCGTACCAACCTTGGTGATAGATGCGCTGGAAAAACCCGGTGACGGTTGGCGTGCACGCTATCAATCGCTCTATCTGCACGACCCGGTTTTTCTCGACCATTTCCCCTATTTGCCGTTCCCCGATCATTGGCCGCTCTATACCTCCAAAGACAAAATTGCGCAGTGGCTGGAAGTCTATGCCAAAGCAATGGAGATCGATTTCTGGGGCAACACCCGCTGCACGGCTGCACACTATGACGAAAAAGCCGGTGAATGGATCGTCACCGTCGCACGTGGCGACGAGACGCTGACGTTGCGCCCGCAACAGCTTGTGCTCGCCACTGGTCTGTCAGGTGCCAAACATATTCCTGCCATTGCAGGCGCCGAGCACTTCACCGGGCAGCAATATCATTCAGGTGACCATGGCAGTGGCGCTGGTCTTGCCGGCAAACGCTGCGTCGTCATCGGCTCGAACAATTCGGCGCACGATATTTGCGTTGATCTGTGGGAACACGACGCGCACGTGACGATGTTGCAGCGCTCACCGACTATCGTCGTGCGCGCCGACACCATGGGCACACTTTCCAAAGGCATCTATTACGCCCAACCCGGCGCGAACATCGATCTGGCCGACCTGATGTTCGCCGCCAATCCGTTTCGCCCGCGCACGGTGTTCGAGAAAGGTTTCACCGACTACCTGCGCAATCTCGACGCCGATTTCTACGCGCGTCTGGAAAAGAGTGGCTTTCAGCTTTGGCACGGCGAAGATGAAACCGGGTTCTTCATGGCCTATTACCGCCGCGCGGCTGGCTATTACATTGATGTGGGCGGCTCCGAGCTGATCGCGTCCGGCGAAGTCCCCGTGCGACAGGGCGAGATCGCCGAGATCGTCGCCGATGGTTTGCGCTTGGCCGATGGCAGTTTCCTGCCGGCAGAAGTAATCGTCTATGCGACGGGCTACCGGCCCATGCACGAATGGGTCGCCCAGCTTATTTCACCCGAAGTCGCTAACAAGGTGGGCCCTTGCTGGGGTTTGGGTTCAGGCACCGAGGGTGATCCTGGCCCGTGGATCGGTGAACTGCGTAACATGTGGAAACCCACTGCGCAGCCAGCGCTGTGGTTCCAGGGTGGCAATATCATGCAGGCGCGTTTCCATTCTTTGCACCTGGCGCTGCAGCTCAAGGCGCGCATGGAAAATTTGTCGACACCGGTTTATCGCGCCTGACAAAAATGCGGTCCCGTCACCGGCCCAGCGCAGTGCGCTCATCCAAGGCACGCAACTCGTCCAGGTTGTCTTTCAGTATGTCGCCACGGCTGGCCTTGTCATTGCCGTCAGGAACATCATGGCAGCGGGGGCGCTTCAGTCGCGAGCCGGTAGACTCTTCGCTCTCGCAGATCTGCGTGCGTTTGGCAGTGGCAACTCCTTGATCGGCCGGTTTAGCGAGTGCGGAGCTGGTGGTTGCGGCCATGGCGGCAGGCTGTGCAGCGCTGGAGGTAGTGGTAGCCGACGGCACCGAGTCGCACGCTGTCAAAACCATGATGATTGCCGCCAATGTTGCTAATGCCTTCATGCTCCCTCCCGGGTGGAGTCACTATCGTGATTGAATTTTGTTGCGCCGTGGTCAAAGTTATCAAGGGTAGCGAGCCTCGCATCCCGGTGCTTGATGCGAATACAACGTTCCTTTTTTACTGGAAGAGCATGTCCCTTGCAAGGCGAAGGCTTTATGCTTCCGACGCCCCAGCACATTGTCAGAACTGTCATTCCGAAAGTATTCTGGGTCAAGCAGTCTTATCCATTGCCCAGAACGGAATCCTTCCATGACAACAGTGAAACGATCTTTCAACAGAACTATATCCTGCGTCCTTCTACTAACCCTTGCGGCTTTAATGCTGCAGAGCTGTGAGTCATCCAAAAAGGAAGAAGCGCCGCTGGTCCCTATCAAGGTTGCCGGTGCCCGCTGGATTGAGCTGTCGCCAGTAGTAGTGGCGGCCAACAGCTTTTATCCTCAGCAGATACCCGTGCCTTCCGGCGGCGTGGTCAGCATCACTTCCGGCGCCGCTGATCTGGCCACCAACGCGGAAACACAATTGCTGCGTGAGTCGATAACCAATCCGGATCTGCGCATCATCATGACTGTCAGCGAAAGTTTCTATCGCCTGGTGGCGCGGCGTTCAGCAGGCATCAGCAAGTTGGCCGATCTGAAAGGTAAACGTGTACTGGTGCCGCGTTTGACTTCAGCCGAGTACTACCTGGAAGCGATGCTGCGCAGTGCGGGATTAACAGAAGCGGATGTCACGCTGGTCACTTTGCCAGCGGCTCAGCCGGGTGAGCCGACCAGGTTCCGCAATGCGGAAGCGCTGGCGAAAGGCGAAGTGGATGTCATTGCCACCTTCGAGCCGGAGCCAGAAGTGGCGATGCGTCGGCTAGGCAAAGACGGCATCGTGCTGCAGGATCGCAAGGTGTACCGCGAAGCGTTCAACCTCAATGCACGCGGCAAGGACTTGGCTGACCCCGAAAAACGCCGCGCCATTGTTGCTTTTGTGCGTGCGGTATCGGATGCGAGCAAGGCTTTGAAGAAAAATCCCAAGCCTTATTTGGCGCATGTTTCGAGCGTGATCGGCTTCAGCGAAGAAGAAATCAGCTGGGGCTGGCCCGAGACTGCATTTCCTGTCGCGATCATCCCGGACATGCTGGATGTGCTGGTGACGGAAGAGGCTTGGCTGGCGAAGATCAGCAACCGTGCGCCGCGCAGTCGCGCAGAACTGGAAAAATTCATCGACAGGTCTGTCGTGAAGGAAGCGCTGTCATCCCGATGAAGCGGGACATGAACGAGGGCGCGTGAAGCATTCAAGAGGGGAGCTTGAGGCAATGAAAAAATACACAGGGTCTTTGCTGGCAGTATTCTCGGTGGCTGCATCCTGGGTGTTGATGCCAACAACGCTGTTGGCGCATCACTCCTTCGCGATGTATGACCGCACAATTCAATATGTATTTACCGGCGTAGTAGAAAGTCTTAATCCCGATCCTGGCCATTTGCAGATCAACTTTGTGCTGCTCAACGATGAGCGCACGGCGTTGGCGCGCGATGCCAAGGGCGCGCGCATTACCTGGACGGTGGAAATGGAAAGCGCCGGCGTGAGTGCCCGCGAAGGAGTTTCGGTCGGCACGTTCCCGCGCGGAACCGTGTTCAGTGTGGGCTTGTCGCCGCTACGCACGGGCAGCTTGGGTGGCGCCCGCGTTGGCGCGCTGTATCGATGCCCGGAGGGCAAGGCGCCTGCAGCAGGCAAACACTGCGATAGCGTTGCCGGTGCCATAAAGTCGGGGAACGGCGAGCTGGCAACTGCCAGTGCTATTTGGGCGCCAACACCATGAAAAAAGTAGCTACCAACAAAAGCATGGTGTTGATGCTCGCGGCTGCTGGCGTGATGAGCCAGTTTGCATTGAGCGCGTTCGCGCAAGAGTCGGGCACTCACAAAAGTGTTGGCCACGGTTGGCCCATTCCCGTGGCTGTGCAACCTTACGATGGTTATCCCGAAGAGCAGTTCGTTGGTTCAGTGACGCCTTGGTATTACCAAGTGAGTGCTACCGCCAGCGGAGGTGCTGCGCCTGCCGGTGTAACACCACTCAAACGCGATCTGTTCAGCTCTGACGATTTTTACGCCGACAAAGCGTTGTGGATGGATCAGCGCTACTACCGCTGCAACAGCCCGATAGCGCTGGATTCCATGCGCGGTGATTATTCCAGCGGGCCAGCGGCCATTGTGAATAACGATGCGACCACTGCCTCGTGGGGTCATTGCGAGCGAGACTATCCGCGTGAGGCCATCCTTAGCCCTTACCCTTTCAAGACAGCGCAAGCGCATTACCAAGCGCTGCTTGCAGAAACCAAAGCAGTGGGCGGGCCAACCAAACACTCCAAAGAAAGTCTGCCAAACTGGAATGGCCGTTATACAAGAAACCTGAATCTGGTGTTTGGGCGCGGTCGCCGCAATGGTGAAGGGCCGCCACTGCCCGCCGACTACGCCGAGCCGCCGCAGTGGGTCGTAGGCTGGGCCACACAAGTGCCCACCATGTTGTCGCTGCTTACGCCGGAATATCAGCAGCGTTATGTGCAGGCGGCGTACCACAAGGTGAATTCCAACGCGGCGCAATTTTCGGCGATGTTCTGTCGGCCCGAAGGATTGCTGCGTTGGTGGTCAGGCCCCGGCGCCCCAAGCCAGCTGGATGTGACGGTGGTCCCTGGCCGCGTGCAGTTTATGGGCGGCACCGACAATGCCATCCGGCAAGTACAGATTGGCCGTGAATTCAACTTGGAGGGCAGTGTGCCGCGCCTGGGGGCAGATGTGCGTCACTGGTTGGGTGACACAGTGGGTTTCTGGAATGGCAACACACTGATTACCTGGACCTCGAATGTGCAAGGTTGGTATACCCATGGCAGCTGGGAATACAGCAGCCAGATGCAACTGATTGAGATATGGAGTGAGCGCCACGACAAGGCCGGCAAATTTTTGGGCCTTGAACATGAAAC
>CANCGR010000050.1 GCA_947377625.1 Gammaproteobacteria bacterium
GCCAGCACTTGATTGCTTGTCAGCCACAACAGTGCGCACAACAGACTCGCACCCGCAACGCGAAAACCGGAGGTAGGTGAACTCATATCAACCTTCGCAAACATCAAACTTCCGCAAACAAGCCGGTGCTGTTACCCAGTGACTCAACACCTTGAATACCAGCGCGTTCGAGAATGGTCAGGACAAGATTGGCATGCGGCGTATCTGCTGCATACTTCAAGTGCTGCCCGCCTTTGATACGTCCATAGCCCTTGCCGAAAATTGCCGAAGGCAACGGGTCAGCATTGTGGGCATTGGAGTCACTCATGTTGCTGCCGAACAGCAAGATGGAATGATCGAGGATGGAGCCATCGCCGTCCTGGGTCTTGCTCAGACGACTCAGGAAACGCGCGAAGATCTTGGAGTGGTAGGTCTGCACCACCGCACATTTATCCATCTTGTCGGGCACGTAACGGTGATGTGACAGCGGATGGTAAGCGTCAGAAATGCCGACCTGGTTGTAGGTCAACATGCTGAGCTCGGCCGACATCATCATGGTGGTGACGCGCGTCAGCTCGGTTTCATAGCCCAAGGCCAACAGGTCAAACATCAGATTGATGTGCTTCTCCCAATCTTCCGGCACGCCCAGCGGCGCATCGGGCAGATGGAAGTTGCTGAAATCGCGCTCACCCAGTTTTTGCACCTGCCGCTCAACGTCGCGGACGGAATCCATATATTCTTCCATGCGCATCTTGTCGGCAGCGCCAAGCTTGCCGGTCAGCGACGACGCACTTTCCGACACCAGATCCAGCAAGCTGAATTTCTGGTTCTTGATGATTTCGCGCTCCTGTTGGTTGTCGCCCTGGCCGAACATGCGGAAAAACAGCTTGCGGGGATTGTGCTCCATCGGCAGCGGCTGGGTGCGGGTTCTGAACGAAACGGTGGAGCCATAACCACAACCGTATTTCACGCCACACACACCGGAAGCAGACGAGGCTTTCTGCTCGGTGCACACTTCCAGTGAGGGGAACGGCGTGTCCTTGCCCAGATGTTGCGCGGCGATCTGATCGGCAGAGATGCCGTAATTCGGATTACTTTCGTCAACGGTGAACGGCGACGCACAGCTCAGCCAGGTGCCCGGTGAAGTGGCATGCACCCCTGCTCCTTCGGCCGCCGTGTTGCGCAGGTTGCTGACAATGGTCATCTGGTTTTTGTAAGCGGCCAGCGGTGCCAGCACCGGTGTTATTTCAAACGCGGTGCCGGTAGCAGCGGGCGTCCATTTGTTCATGATGGCGCCATGCGGAAAATAGAAAAAGCCGAGTTTGGTCTTGGGCGCTGCGGCGGTCTGCGCCAGCGCAGTACCGGCCGGGATCATGGCATCCAGCAATGGCAAGGCCATGGCCGCGCCTGCACCGCGTAACAACGCCCGGCGTGAAAGATGTTTCCTGGTGATGAACATTGCTGCGTCCCTCGGTATTAAATGGTTTTGATGTCGCTTACTGCGTCTCTACTTTTGCTGCGCGGATTCGCTCGCCGCAACCAGCCCGGTGCTGGCAGTGCTTCTCAACCGGAACTCTTCACTGTTGACGATACGCAATACCAGCGCAGAAAACTTGTAATTGTCTGCTGCGGCTTCCCGCACAATGCGTCTGACGGTCGGCATATCGTAATACTCCACACCACGACCCAACGCAAAGGTCATCAGCTTTTCAGTGAAGGTCTGCACAAACTGCTGCGGGCGTAACATGATTGCATTACGCAAGGCAGCCGGACTACCGACTTTGGTGCCATCGGCCATGACACCGGAAGCATCAATCGGCGTTCTGGCCATGCGGTCATTATCACGCCAGCGGCCAACCGCATCGAAATTTTCCAGCGAAAAGCCCAGCGGATCGATCAGCCCGTGACAGCCGTTGCAGGATGGATTTTTGCGATGGGTTTCCAGCCGCTCTCTTACCGTGGTGAACTCCTGGCCAATTTCGACTTCCTTGAAACCTTCCACGTTGGGCGGCGGCGCGGCTGGTGGCGTGCCGACGATTTTTTCCAGCAGCCATTTGCCGCGCAACACTGGCGACGTGCGGTTCGGATAGGAAGAGACCATCAACACAGCGCCTTTGCCCAACAGCCCCCAACGTTTTTCATCCTGCAGCTTGACCCGGCGGAATTCGCTGCCGCGTATGTCATTGATGCCGTAATGCAAGGCCAGCGTTTCGTTCAGATAAGTGTGGTCAGCGGTCAACAAGTCCAGCGCGCTGCGGTCTTCACTGAAGATGCTCTGCATGAACAGCAGTGCTTCCTGGGTTAAATCCGCGCGGATATTGCGGTCGACATCCCTGAACAAGAGTCCGTCGGGTGTAATGTTTTTAAGCTCAGCCAGTCCAAGCCACTGGTAGCCGAAATTGTTGGCGAGGTTAATGGCACGCGGATCTTTCAGCATGCGTTTGACCTGCTGTTCCAGCACGACCGGATTCTTGAGGCCATCAGCAGCGGCAACCTTGAGCAAGGCCTCATCCGGCACTGAACTCCACAAGAAGAACGACAAGCGCGACGCCAGTTCCAGACTGCTCAGTTCATAAGGCTTGCCAGCCGGCAATGACTTTTGCACAGGCTCTACACGAAACAGGAATTTCGGATGGGCCAGAATGCCTGACAGCGCAAAACTGATGCCTTTCTCAAAGCCACCTTCGGTTTTGCCTGCTTCATACATGCGCATCAACAGCTTGGTGTCTTCATCGGTCAGGAAACCTTTGAAGGCTTCATTGGCCAGTGTGGTAACGATCTTGTTGGCACAGGCACTCTCGCTCGCATCACGGCCGGGATAACAGGAAAATATTTTGTCGCGGCTGGGCGTCTTGCTTAAGCCTGTGGCATGCACCGGGCCGTAAATTTCAAATTCCCTCAGCATGGGAACGGCATCCTGCCCCTTCCTTGGCGTTTGTTGCTGAAGCGGTGCATCGGCTTCCGCAAAGGTGCGCTGCAGGAAAAACACAGCAACCTTGTGCGGGCCGGCAGTAGTGCTGACCGGGATATTGCGTAGCTTGGCATTCAATTCATCAATGGCTGGTGCGCGCAGCTTGTCCATGCGGCCGGCGGCTTCCAGCCCGCCAATTTGTGTTTCAAAAAACTTCTTGCCGTCGAGCGTGGCAATCAAGGTGCTCTTGTGATCAAAACCGCCTGGCGCCAGACCTGAAGCCATACTGCCGATGTTCAAAAGGTAGTCGCCATCGCTGGGGAAATAATGTTCGACCATCGCGCCACCGCGCGAGCCCAGCGGCAACCCGTCGATATGAAAGGCCTGCCCGGCGGAAGAAAACGTATAAGGTTTACCTGACGGTCTGGCTGAGGCAGAACCTATCGCCTGCTCGCTCACAACTCTGGCCGCACCCAGGTATTGGTCTATGAAGGTGGGCGTTACTTGCAGCGCAGTAGCGATATTGTCAAAGCCGTCTTTGGCGCCATCCACCGGCAGCAGGGTTTCGGGGTCAATATCCAGATGCAGTAAATCACGGATGACGTTGGCATATTCGGTGCGGTTCAGGCGATGCAACAATTTTTCGCCCGGGTTCTGCGCTGCTTGCGACTGGTCGAGCTTGCTTTCCATCCAGGCGACAAATTCATCGACCTGTTTACTGCCAGGACGCTCCTTGCCGGGCGGGGGCATCATTCTGCCGCGCAACTTGCGCACGACTTTTTCCCACACCTCGGCATCTTTGGCGACGGTGTCATGGTTCATCGTCTCAAAGGCCAAGCCACCACTGTAATCATCCAGATTATGACAACCCGTGCAGTATTTATTCAGCATGTCCCATTGTTCATCGGCCTTGGCGCCGCCGCCTGCCAACAACGCCATACCGAGCAGGCAGGCAGTATTAATGCTGGCCAATCTTTTCCTTGCGGTCCTGGTTGTTAGATATGTCATGAGTCCAATGTACTTTTTTGAGCGAACTTTTTCAGGGAGTTTTTCAGAGAAGCTTTTCAGGGAAGTTTGAGTAATCGGGTGTTCTGTGGGTCTCGCAAATTGCCCTGGATACTTTGCCATGCCAAGGTCATGAACAAAGTGGGATCGCCCATTTCGGCATCAAATTCAGCCGTCGGCTTTTCCTTCAGTATTTCCTCGAGACTTTCAGCCTTGATAAACGAGCCGTGCAAACGATCAAAAATATTCAGGTACATCTGGTTTTGTGCTCGCAGCTCTTGCAGCGTCATGATGTCGCCAAACGCCGGAATAATCCGGGTGTTGGCATTGGGGACCGACAGCAGTGAGACGAAACTGTCCAACATGCCGCCGATATAACCGCCAGTCCACCAGTCAATCTCGGGCCAGCGCTTGTTGGATACCAGACCGCCGGTAACCAGCACATTCTCATCTTCGAAATAAACCCAGATGTCGCCGTCAGTGTGGGCATTTCTCATGTAGCCGTACTGCACATTGCGATTGCCGATCCGGATGGCACCGTCATCGAAGAAAACAGTTTTGGGCAAGGCCACCGCCGGCAATGGCGCAAAGGTAAGGCCCGACCAACGCTGCCAGACCTCAGTGCTCTGCCACAGCATGGTGTTTTCATGGGCAATGATCTGCACGCCCTTTTCACCCAGCGACAAATTGGAGCCGCTCTGCTCGCGATGCCATTGCGTGTTGAAGAGTGCGCGGTAAGGCCTGCCAGGAAAATTCTGCGCGATGGCTTTGTGCAATTCGCCGAACCAGTCGGTATGGCCACCATCGACCATGATGAGGCCTTCCGAGCTGTCGACCACCAGCACATTGCTGTCAGGCCCTTTCACAAAAAGTACCTTGTCTGACAAGCGCTGCGTCTGTATTTTGGCAGCCTCGGCGAACGCAGCATTGGTTTTTAGCAATGGCAAAGCCGAACCAGTCAGTACGGCAATTTGCTTCAGAAAGCCTCTGCGGCCCTGAAAACTGTCCTTAAAACTGTTCTTAAAACTACAATTATTTTCCATGCAAATATTTTGGGGTATCGCTTAAACTAGGTTGCAGCAAATCTGCTGTTTTATCGAAGAATTTCATATTTTTTATTTCATGGGAGAGGTTATGAAAGTCACTTGTAAAAGTAAACTGCCATTCGCAATCGCCTTATTTTCTGCATTATTTCTGAACAATTCTGCATCGGCGCATCATTCACTCAATGGCGAGTTTGACACTGCCACCAACTTTGAAATGCGCGGCACTGTTACCAAAGTGGAATGGGCGAATCCACATATCTGGCTCAACCTGGATGTGGCCGGTACCGACGGCAAAATAGTGAAATGGGGCTGTGAAATGGGCTCTCCCAACCAGTTGGTGCGTCAGGGCTTCAAGAAAGAGAACCTGCCAATAGGGACGGTTATCCGTGCACAAGCGAACCCTGCCCGCGACGGTTCCAAAACCTGTAGCACCCGCAAGATCACACTGGATGACGGCACGCCGGTGTTCAGCCGCACCAGCGCCCAATAACACAAGGACGCCCACATGAACCTGACCAAAGTCTTCACAGCCACTTGTGCATCGCTTCTGTTTGTTACAGGCGGACTTGCACAACAGGCCTTCGCGCAGCCCGCCGCTGCGATTCACCGGCTGCCCAATGGCAAGCCCGACCTGAACGGCGTCTGGGAATTTCCCTATGTGGCCGACATGTCTGCCAAAGGCAACGGCAAAACCCAGACCGGTGCCGGGCCGCTTCCCTATACCGTAGCGGGCAAACTGAATTTTGACCGCTACGATTCTTCCAAGGGTGATTACACCGGCGCCTGCTTGCCGTTCGGGCATGTGCGTTCAATGAACTCACCCAACCCGGTGCAGTTTATGCAGACTGATACCTCGTTCGCCTATCTGTTTGAAGTCAACACCTGGCACCATGCTTTTCCGATAGGCGGCAAAAACACCATCTTTGATCTGCCGCCGTCCTGGTATGGCAACTCCCACGGCGAATGGGCTGGCGACACCTTCGTTGTCACCACCAGCAATTACAACGGCAAGACCAGACTGGATACCGCCGGACACCCGCACAGCAACAAACTGACCGTCACGGAAAAATTCACGCTGCGTGATGCCAATTCCCTCGACTATGAAGTGACCATCAATGACCCCATCTACTACTCCGCTCCCTGGAGCAACAAGCGCATCTTTACCCGCGTGAAGGATGAGCTGGGCTTGCTGGAATATGCCTGCGAAGAAAACAACAGAGGCTTGTGGGAAGGCAGGATCAAGCCACCAGATTATGAAAACTGGCACACGTACAAAGTAGAGGATTGATTAACTGCCTGTATCAGCCAGTTAACAACGAATCACAAAAAAGGGCGCTATCGAAGCGCCCTTTTTTGTGGAAACCATATAGCTGCAACTCGCTACGGCGCTATCGGTGATGCTGACTGAAGTCTGGTTTACCGTTAATGCGAGCAACCCTGTTTGGTCGCTTCAAAACCATCGAACAGGCGGCTGGCCTTGGCACCCGCAAGCGATTCCATCCTGTGCGGTTCCCCTTTTTCGACCGAGTACTTTGCCACTGCTCCGTGTACGCTGAGAAACTCCGCTTCACGCTTCATCTCGTCGTGCCAGCGATACTCGTCGTTCTCGCCCACATAGAGGTAAACGCACATCTTCGTTAACGCGAGCAGCTTCTTCTCACTGGGCTCCCACAAGTAGCCAGGCAGCGCAGTTACCGACAGAAAATAACGCGGGTTGGCCGCCGCCACGTGCAATGCCGCGATACCCCCGTTCGATACGCCCGCGATATGAAACTTGCCATCAACGATGTGGTAGTCCTTGAGAATTGCGTCAAGGAAGCCGGGAAAGATCCGCTCACCGCCTTCAAAGAACAACACGCCACCCGGCGCAGCGGGCGCGACGACGATGTAGCCGCGTCGCTCTGCTTCGGCTTGCAGATTGCGGGAAAGAATGGCGTCCACCGTATTCATCGTCTGCGGGCCACCACCGAACGCAAGAATTGCCGGATAGGAAAGGGCGGGATCGTAACCATCTGGCAGCACCACTTTGTACTGCACGTCGACGCCCGCCACTTTCAGGCTCTTCTCTACTACGCTTGCTGATGAGTTGAGTGCAGTGAGCAAAGCAGTCACCGCGAGCAGCAGTCTCAAGCCCCTGTGTTTAGCGGCGTTTTCCTTCACTACTTTTGCCAAGCGCTTTACCCCATGTATTCAATATAGATAAGCCCGTTCTGCACCAGGCCCACCAGATTGATGTTGTTGGTGTTGATGGTTGTGTCGGCAGCCATGACAGCCAAACTTGCTGCCGTGTAAGTGTGATTTGCCAACAGACCCACGTAATTTTGCGCGGTTGCCTCGTTAGGGGCACTACCGACCACATTGGTGTACAGCAAGTCCACGATCTGCCGGTTGGTTGCATTGGCCCCCAATCGGGTGGTGAGCGCCAATTGCATAAGAGCTTCATAGCTCATGCCAGTGTCGATGTAATGCAAACCAATGCCCACATATTGCTGGTTCGCTACCATGGCCTTGCCGAATACCGCGCCCAGAATTTTGGCAACCTTGCCGGCATTGCCATCCAGGTCAAGCGCCACTGACGAATCCTGGAAATGCAATCGCTCAACATGGCTGAGAGTATCGGTGCCATCACCTCCCTTGGTCGTGTCTTGTACTGTACCGCCTGTGATTGACTTCGTAATGACGTAGTCCTGACGATTTCCACTAAAGAACACGGTATCAAGGCCGGCACCGCCATCAATGGTGTCATTGCCTTCTTCACCATTGAGGAAATCGTTGCCTGCCGTCCCGGTTACTACCAGATTCTGCACTTCATACACCATAAAATCGCTGGCAGTCAGTGCCGGTGCACCAGTGAGTGTTGCCAGCTGTATAGGCGAACTGACGCTGCCGTTGCCATCTGCATCGTAGTAAAGAGCACCCGTGGTGCTGTTGTAGATCACAAAGTCGTCCGCATCGGCGGCTGTGGTTATGCCCGCGCCACCAACAAAATTCGAAGCAACCAGTGGCAAGATACCGCCACCGGTCGGGCTCAGTGCGGCAAACTCGGAGCGGGCCAGAATCACCTTGTCTGAACCAGGTGCAAAATCGCTTATCGTGTCCAGGTTAGTGGAAGCATTGGCAGCAGCATCAAAGCCGAAGCCATCGGTACCGGCCCCACCGGTCAAGGTATCGTTGCCTTCACCGCCCAGTATGATGTCATTGCCGTCGCCACCAGAGAGACTGTCGTTGCCGGCACGGCCCCTTAGTTCATCGTCACCGGCGCCGCCATCAAGTGTGTCATTACCGGCAGCGCCATCCAGGGTATCGTTACCCTGATTGCCAGAGATCACGTTGTTGCCGCTATCGCCAACCAAAGTATCATCAAAATTGGTACCCGACAGGTTCTCGATACCGACAAGGATGTCGTTGCCAGCGGCAAAGGTATTTTGTGCTACCGTAATTGCGAGGCGGACAGTTACACCTGCAGTTAATCCAGCGTAATCTGCAGTGTCGGTTCCGGCTCCACCTATCAGACTGTCATTGCCGGCTCCGCCGTTGAGCGTGTCATCGCCAGCACCACCGTCGAGTGTGTCATCACCACCGTTGCCATTGAGGCGATTGTTGTTGCCGTCGCCGGTGAATACGTCGTTGAAATTACCGCCAGACAAGCCCTCCATGTTTACCAGCGTATCATTGCCGGCGCCCCCGGTATTCTGCGCGGACCCTTGCAGCAACAGACTCACCGTTACACCGGCAGTAGCTCCGTTATAGTTGGCCATATCAGTACCGGCACCGCCGTCGAGACGGTCATCCCCGCCACCGCCATTGAGCGTATCGTTGCCATCACCGCCAAAGAGTAAATCATTGCCGCCGCCGCCGTTGATAATATTGTTGGCGCCATCGCCGGTCAGCGTGTCGTTGAAATTGCTGCCGGTGAGGTTGTCCATGTTCAGCAGCGTATCGTTGCCGGCGCCCACGGTATTCTGCGCAGCCCCTTGCAGCAGCAAGCTCACAGTGACGCCAGTGGTGGCCAGGTTATAGAGCGCGACGTCAAAACCCGCACCGCCGTCCAAGGTGTCATTACCGGCACCACCGTCCAATGTGTCATTGCCATCGCCACCAATAAGTGAATCGTCTGCCGCAGTGCCTACAAGCGTGTCGTTACCTGAAGTTCCGTTGATGACTGACATGATGCTCCTCCGCTGTTAACAGGGATGTTTGAGGGGTGGGTTATGGCTGAATTGCGCTCCGGAAATACGCCTGTCCTTATGCTGCTTACTTAAAGGGAAATACGAATAATGCAGTTTTGATACTATGGCCTTACAAAGCACAAAGGCAATATGGACCATGACAAGTTTTCGGCAGTACCCATTGCTGAAGCGCCTTACACAACACCAATCCGTTGCTTGCGCCATTGCGTACAGCACGCATGAACAACCGATTTCCATTCCTGACCGATGCCGGCCAACTACGCTGGATCAGTTTGCTGCTGTTCAAACTCTGCTGGTGGTTGCTGGTAGTGGGCCAGTATCGCTGGCAATGGTGGGTAGCAGGCTTGTTGCTGCCGCTGCAACTTTTCACGTTGGCCTCTGCCACTTCGAACCGCGACTTTGGCAAAACCCTGCTTCGCTGCCTGTTGCTGGCCTGCACCGGATTGCTTTTCGATCAATGTCTGAGCTGGCTGGCACTGCTGCAATTCACGACTGAGACCTTGCCATTGTGGTTGGTGGATCTGTGGCTGGCTTTTGCAGTGCTGTTGCCCCACTTGCAGGTTTGGCTGGCTCGGCTGCGATGGTGGAGTCTGGCAATTGTGGGCAGTGTTTCAGGAGTCGCGAGCTATAGCGCCGGTGTTGCCTTTGATGCCGTGGCATTTGGGCAACCTGCATGGATGAGTCTGCTGAGTCTGGCACTCGGCTGGGCCGGAATGTTGCCACTTTGGCGCTACCTTCACGATGAGAACTATCAGCGCACACAGCGCAGGCGGAAAACATCTTCATGAGAAATAAGAAAGTCTGGTTGATTGGCGCCAGTGAAGGCATCGGGCTGGCTGTGGCGCAGCTGCTGGCACAACAAGGCGCCGTGCTGGCCCTCAGTGCCCGCCAACACGACAAACTGACAGCACTGGC
>CANCGR010000051.1 GCA_947377625.1 Gammaproteobacteria bacterium
CAGCCGCTGGCTGACCAGCTGTTTGCTGACCCGACTCTGGCGCCCGAACAATTGGCCGCGCAGTTCGTGGATGCCGAGAAGGGAGTGGCGGATATCAAGGCCGCGTTGGAAGGAGCCAAATACATTCTGATGGAGCGCTTCGGTGACGATGCTGCATTGGCAACCAAATTGCGGACCTTTCTGTGGGAGCACGGAGAATTGCGCAGCAAGGTATTGGAAGACAAGACGGAAGCTGCCGAAAAATTCCGTGATTATTTTGCTTACAGCGAGCTCCTGAAGAAAGTGCCTTCACACAGGGCGCTGGCCGTGTTCAGAGGGCGCAACGAAGGATTCCTGCAAGTCAGTATTGGTGTAGTCGGAGTGGAAGAGGGGCAGTCTGATCCGTGTGAAGCGATTATCGCGAGTCACCTGGATATTCGCGACAAAAAACGTGCTGCGGACGTATGGTTAAAAGAAGTCGTGCGCTGGACCTGGAAAGTTAAACTTCTGCTGCGCATGGAAAACGATTTGCTCGGGCAACTGCGTGAACAGAGCGAAGACGAAGCAATCAAAGTATTCGCGGCCAATCTCAAGGCCATCATGCTGGCAGCGCCGGCAGGCAGCAAAAGCATTTTGGGCTTGGACCCAGGCCTGCGTACCGGTGTGAAAGTAGCCGTGGTGGACAACACTGGCAAATACCTTGAGAACATGACGATCTACCCGCACGCACCACGCAATCAGTGGGATGAATCGATAGCAGTACTCGCGCACTTGTGCAAAGTGCATAAAGTGGAATTGATCAGTATCGGCAACGGTACTGCATCGCGCGAAACCGACAAGCTCTCTGGTGATTTGATCAAGCGTCATCCAGAAATGAATTTGAAGAAAATGGTGGTGAATGAGGCTGGTGCTTCCATCTATTCGGCGTCAGACATTGCGCGCGAGGAGTTTCCGGATCTGGATGTAACTATCCGTGGGGCTATCTCCATCGCACGGCGTCTGCAGGACCCGCTGGCGGAGCTGGTGAAGCTTGATCCCAAGTCCATCGGTGTTGGCCAGTACCAGCATGATGTAAGTCAGGTGAAGCTCGGGCATAGCCTGGATGCAGTAGTGGAAGATTGCGTGAACGCGGTGGGTGTGGATGTGAATATGGCGTCCTCTGCATTGTTGGGAAGGGTGTCGGGCCTGTCTCAGTCAATTGCATCCAGCATTGTGAATTACCGCAACCAGAACGGTGCATTTGCCAGCAGGGATGAGCTTAAAAAGGTGCCGAGACTTGGCCCCAAATGTTTCGAGCAGGCGGCCGGTTTTCTGCGCATCACGAATGGCAGCAATCCGCTGGATGCTTCCTCTGTGCATCCAGAGTCTTATCCGATAGTCGAACAGATCATCAAAGACAGCAACAAGGCGCTCCAGCAGCTTATTGGCGATTCATCTTTCCTGAGGTCCCTGAAAGCTGAGCGCTATGTCAATGATCAGGTGGGTTTGCCTACGATCAAGGATATTCTTAAAGAGCTGGAGAAGCCGGGTCGGGACCCGCGTCCGGAGTTCAAATCAGCATCGTTGATGGACGGCGTAGAAGAGATCAAGGATCTGCAGCCTGGCATGGTGCTGGAAGGCACCGTTACCAACGTGACCAATTTCGGTGCATTCGTGGATATTGGTGTGCATCAGGATGGGCTTGTCCACATATCGGCGCTGTCACGAACCTTTGTCAAAGATCCGCATTCAGTAGTGAAAACCGGCGATGTTGTAAAAGTGAAAGTGCTGGAAGTGGATGCCAAGCGTAAGCGCATTGCATTAACGATGAGGCTGGACGATGCGATCCCGCTCGCTGGCAGTGAGAAGCCTGAGCGTTCCGCGGCAGGTAAAGCCGTCAGTTACTCCAGTCAAAGTAAAACCGGCAATGACAAAAAGAGTGCCCCAGCCGGCCCCGGCAGTTTTGGCAGCCTGCTGCAGGATGCGTTTAAAAAGAAGTAAGTAGCGATTATTGTTTCAAGAAACGCTTGCGCAACAAAAAGGCAGCTATGCAGGCCACTGCAAGCAACGTCGTTGCCATCAATAATTTGCTCAGTTCGCCATTATTGATGAACTCTGCGCCTGCCACGCCCGCATAAGTAAGGACGAAATCGTTGGGGATGGTGAAAACCAGCGAAGCCCAGACAAAGGTTCGCAAAGGGATCTTCGTAATCGCCAGCGAATAATTCACCAACACGCTGGGCACCACGCCAATTGCCCGCAGTACCGCCACGGTTTTCCAGCCGCAATCTCCCAGCTTGTCCAATGCGCGCAATACCGATGCCGGCAAAATTTTCGTTATATGATCTTTGGCTAGATAGCGAGCAGTGAGAAAGGCTGTGACTGCGCCGGTGATGAAACCCAGCAGGTTAAGTCCGAACCCCAGCCATAGGCCAAAATACGCACCACTGAAGAGCATCAATACTGAAATCGGGAACATAAGCAGTGCAGCCACTATGCATATGCCGACATAGGCGATCGCCGCAGTGCTGCGATCCAGTTGTTGCAAGTAGGTCTGGATCAAGGCCATGTAGTCGGCCCGGTGAACAAACGCAAAAAATATTAGTAGCCCGAGCGCAAGCACCAGGGCGATTTTCAGTAGTGTGCGGAATTTCATTGAGTCGAATAGTTGGGGATAACAAAAGCATCTTACACGTGAATCGTGCAAGTGCTGATTTGTTAATAAGCCGATAGAAGTTGTATGTGCTGATTATGCATCAATTTAGGAGGATCTTGCTGTTTGGCGTGAGTTGGCAGTGCGGGGGTGTAGACACATGAGTATTCTTGTAACAATGTGAACAAACGCGGACACAATTCAGCATGTTGCCATCAGTATTTACACTTTTAGTGAAATAGGGGCTTGGCAGCAAAAAGCAGGTAAGGTTATATTTGGAGGTCAGGTATTACTCTGCTTTAGCTTGTGTTTTCCCAGTGCTATGGGGAGATGATTTGTCGAATGCTTGTGGTGATTTTTATCTTCTATTAATAGAAGATTTTAAGAGGTTTTCACTGCTGATAGTTTTCGACCGAATCATCGACAACCGTAGTGGAACATAATACCATCGCGGCGGAACTCATTTCCTGGCCTGATCGGCTAAAGTGAAATTTTTGCTATTTTTTTCGGATAATTCTTCATCATTAGGGGGAGTCAGTAAATCCAATGTTCACCAAATTACCCACCATCAAACTGGGCTCGCAGACTAAAGCCACTTTTGAGTCTGCGATGAAAAAAGCGCTGATTCTTGCTTTGCTTCCTGCAGCTCAAGTAATGGCTCAGCAACAGCCCCTTAACGACGCTGCTGTAAAAGCCCAAGCCGAAAACAATACCGCAGCTGCAGCCACCCAGGCGAATATCAACAAGCTGGTGGATCAAACCCAGGAACTTAACAACCAGTACGCCAACGCCCTCAACGAACTTGACTCGCTGAACAAATACAACGAACAGCTTCAGCAGCAAGTAAACGCACAAGAAAAAGAAAAATCTTCCATCCAAACTCAGCTCACTGAAATCGAAACCACCAACCGGGAAGTTCTGCCGTTGATGGATCGCATGGTGAAAACGCTTAACGATTTTGTAAAAGCAGACATCCCGTTCTTGCTGGAAGAGCGCACCACGCGCGTAAATGGCTTGGTACAGCTCATGGGGCGTGCGGATGTTGCGAGTTCTGAAAAGTATCGCCGCATCCTTGAGACATACCAGATTGAGCTGGATTTCGGTCGTTCTTTGGACGCCTATCAAGGCAAGCTGGGTGATGGTGCAGATGCCCTTACCGTTCAGTTCATCAGACTCGGCAGGGTAGCTTTGCTGTACCAGACTATTGATGGTAGCGAAACCGGTTACTGGGATGCGTCGACCAAACAATGGGTAAAAGCGCCAGAATACAAAGACAACATTCGCAAAGCCTTGGCGGTCGCTCGTAAAGAAGGTGCGCCTGATTTGTTGCGTGTTCCCGTTCCTGCGCCAAAACGCGCTAATTAAGGCTGGAGTCGAGCAACATGAACAAGCAATTGATCAAAATATGCAGTGGTATGGTACTGCTGGCTTCAGTAGGTTTGTCGTCAATGGTGCAAGCGCAATCCGGCTTGGATGATGTGCTGAACAAAGCGAAAGCTACGCGCGCTGCCGAAGCTGCGCTGTATGCCCAGAGGTCCAAGGAATACAACGCGATGTCAGATGCTGACAAGCAGCGAGCAATGCAGCAGACAAATGCCAGCCGTGCAGCCGTGCAGTCACAAGTCGATGCCAAAACCAAAAAATACTCTGAGAATGATTTGGCAATCAGCCAAGCGAACAAGGAATTACAGGAAAAAGCCAGAAAGCTGGGTTTGACTGAGATTTTCGGTTCAGCCCGTCAGGTCGCAGGTGATTTGGCGATCAACCTGAGGCAGTCGCTGGTTTCGGCGCAATTTGCTGATGATCGTGTGCAGTTTTTGACCTCGGTAGCAACCGCAGAACGTGTGTTGACGCCTGCCCAGTTGGAGCGTTTTGCATTGGAAATGCAGCGAGAAATGACGGCTGACAGTGAAGTGATTACCTACAAGGGTGCTGTGGTTGAAGCCAACGGCAACCCGGTTAGTGCGGATGTTACTCGCGTGGGTCCTTTCACGGCTGTGGCCAACGGCAAATTCATGGGATATATCCCGGCCTTGTCCCGTCTGACCATGCTGCGCCGTCAGCCGGCCGAAAGTGAGCTGTTGCATTCGGCTGCAGCATTGCAGAGTGCATCCAGTGGTTATGTTGAGGCGGTAGTAGACGCAACTCGCGGCACTTTGATGAGCATGTATGTAGAGCGTCCGACCATCACCGAGCGCGTCGAGAAGGGTGAAGAGATCGGTTATGTAATCATCCTTGTGGGCGCATTGGGTACCATTGCTTTCTTGTTCCAGGTGGCCTATCTGACCTTGGCTCGCATGGGTGTATCAGCGCAAATGCGTGATCTGCAGCATCCCAAACGCAACAATGCACTTGGTCGTGTGTTGCTGGCGTTCAAGGGTGACACCAGCAAGATTGAAGAAAACGCCGAAGTGGCAGAGCTGAGAATTTCCGAAGCGGTTATGCGCGAAGTTCCCAAACTGGAACGCTTCCAGCCTTTCTTGCGCCTCGCAGTAGCTGCTGGTCCATTGTTGGGTCTGGTAGGTACGGTTTGGGGGATGATTCGCACTTTCCAAAGTATCACCGAATCCGGTTCAAGCGATCCCAAACTGATGGCAGGTGGTATTGGCCAGGCGATGATCGCGACAGTGCTTGGTCTGGGTGTGGCTGTTCCGCTGTTGTTTGGCAACGCCTTGCTCACCTCCCTCTCACGCTCCATCGTGCAGTTGCTGGATGAGCAGAGCACCGGCATGCTGGCTGAAAATATCGAGAAGCGCAAAAATGTTTGACAATATTGCCTTATATCATGCGGTCAGTGAGCTGATCAGAGGTGGGGGTACTTTTGTATTCTGGATTTTCGCCTCTGGTGTGCTGATGTGGGCGCTTATTCTGGAGCGCTATCTGTTCTTTTTCGGTGTGCTTCCGAAGCTGAGCAAAAGACTGAACGATCAATGGAATTCCAGGAAGGATCATACCTCTTGGTGCGCACGTCAAATCCGCCAAATGCTGGTTTCCAAAGCAAATGCGGCGATGACAAGCAACTTTCCTCTGATGCAGGTGCTGGTTCCGCTGTCTCCATTATTGGGGCTGGTGGGCACTGTTAGCGGGATGCTGGAAGTGTTCGATTCTATGTCTTTGCGCGGCTCTGCGGATGCCCGCACGATGGCAAGCGGTGTATCGCATGCCATGATCTGTACGATGACTGGTTTGGCGGTAAGTATTTCCGGACTCTATCCGGTACATTACTTCCGCACCCGTGCGCGTCGTGAAACTGAACTGTTGTCTGACAAACTGAGTTTCTGATTATGAGAATGCGACGACACGGCTCAGAATCACATGAATCATCACACGGTATAGATCTGGCGCCGATGCTGGACTTCGTACTGAATCTGCTGATTTTCTTTATTATCACCGCAATTTTCGTCAAAGAGGTGGGGTTGGATGTAAACCGTCCTACCTCGACTCAGGCGACTAATGACGATGGTATGAGTATCAATATTCAGGTATTGGAAACGGGCGATGTATTTTTCAATGGCCGCTTGGTGGACGTGCGAGCAGTGCGTGCCAACGTGGAAAGGGAAAAAGCGCTTGATTCAAATATCGGAGTTACGATTCTCGCAGAGAAGAAAGCTCAGACCGGTGTAATCATGGGTGTTGTAGACCAGGTTCGCCTGGGAGGTATCTACAACATTACATTCACTACGTCTGGTTAACCCGGGCTACCTTCAAAATTTTATTACAGGCAAACGCATCCCACCCAGAGTTTTGCCTGGTGGTATGGAGGGGAAATGAAATCCAAACAATTCAGTGAGCATAGTGATGAAGATCACGGCATTGACCTTGCGCCAATGCTCGACTTTGTTCTGAACCTGCTTATCTTTTTCATCATCACAACTTCATTTGTAAAAGAAGCGGGCATGACGGTAGTCAAACCCAATGCCACTACTGCGGAACATCGCGACAGCGGCAACATCATGATTGCGATTCGCGAGAATGGCGAAATATGGATGGATCGCAAGCAAGTGGATATTCGCGATGTGAGAACCCAAATCGAAAAGCTGCATGTTGAAAGGCCGGATGACACCGCGGTAATCCTCGCCGATCAGGCATCCAAGGCCGATATTCTTGCCAAAGTAATGGATGAAGTGCGGGCAGGTGGTATCACCAATGTTTCAATCGCCGCCAACCCTTCAGGAGGTTAGTCATGTCAGGTTTGCGCTTTCCCATTGCTGTCATTTTTGGTCTGTTGCTCAACGGCCTAATGTTCTACGTGCTGTATACGCTGACTACGGTTACTTCTACTGTTGAAGTTAAACAGGCTACACGCATTGAATTCAGTCGACTGCGTCGCGATACCGATACCGCGACACGCCGCGAAGAAAAGGTAGAGCGGGAACCGCCACCACCAACCCCTGAAGTTCCAAAAATCGCCTCTGCTGCAGGTGACATTGGTAAGGCTGCTGTGACCTTGGCGCCTAAAATTGATACCAAGGGTGCATTGCAAGGTGTCAAATTGAGCGCCGGCTCAGACCGCGATATCGTGCCGTTGGTGCGTATCAATCCGGAATATCCGCAACGTGCACTGACTCGTGGTATTGAAGGGTATGTGACTGTGCAATTCACCATCACGGAAACCGGCAGCGTAGCTGATGCAGTAGTCGTAGATGCCAGCCCCAAGGGCATGTTTGAGGAGGCTGCTCTTAAAGCCATTGCCCGTTGGCGCTATAACCCTAAAGTCGAAGACGGCAAGCCTGTTGTACGCAAAGGCGTTCAAAACATGTTGCGATTCCAGCTCGAGAATTAACTTATGAAAATGAACATCAAGACATTATTGCAAGGTGCTCTGATTCTGTCGTTCTCGCTTATGTTGACCTCCCAGGATGCAATGGCGCAGGGAACAACCAGAGCCAAGAAAAAGGATACAGAAGAATCCACCAATCAGATTGACGCACAAACAGGGACGGTGATGACCAAAGCCCTGGAATTCTTTAACGCGATGAAATATGCAGACGCCAGGGCCAAGCTGGGCGAGCTGAAGATGGACAAGCTGAGCCCTTATGAAAAAAGCAGGGTAGAGCAGATTTACTACCAGATGGACGCTCTGGAGGAAAAGTGGGACAGCGCGCGCAAGCACATGGAGGCAGCCATTGCATCCGGTGGTTTCACAGACAAAGAAGTGTCTGACGGGCGCTATCAGCTGGCACAGATGCTGGTTCAGCAGGAAAAGTGGAAAGAAGGTGCCGCAGCAATTGAAGAGTGGTTGAAGACGGCTACAAATCCGAACGGGAGTGTTTATTATTTGCTTGGTGTTTGTTACTACAACGTGGAAAACATCGATGCGGCCCTGACTGCTTTGAAGAAAGCAGTGGACTCCTCCGAGAAGATGCAGGAAACCTGGTCCAGCATGTACGCATCACTCCTGCTGCAGAAGGAGCGTTATAAAGATGCTCTGCCTTTCATGATAAATCTGCTGAATGCCTATCCGTCAAAGAAACAGTATTGGATGCAGGTGTCGCAGATCTACTCGAATCTGGATGACAATAAAAACGCATTGATCGTGATGCAGTTGGCCACCCACGCCGGATTGCCGCTTGAAGGCAATGAATTGCAGCGCTTGGCTGATCTTATGGCATTCCAGGAAATACCCTATAACGCGGGTGTTTTCATGGAAAAAGCCATGACTGACAAAAAGATCCCGACAGACCAGAAAGCATGGCAAAAGCTGGGAGCTATGTACGCCAATGCAGCTGAATACAAGAAGGCAATTGGCGCGCTCGAAAAAGCCCAACAGCTTGGCGAAAATGGTGCCGACTATCAGCGCATTGGGGAATATGATATGCGCCTTTTCCAATGGGATGCTGCTCAGGCTGCCCTTGAAAAAGCCCTGAACAAGGGCGGATTGCGCGATGTTCCTTATGTGCAGTTCTATGTAGGCTTTTGTTTATACAATCAGAAAAAGTATACCGAAGCCAAAGCCTGGCTGGAAAAAGTTCCTGCTACTCACAGTTTCGGCAAGAACGCGAAAAGTTTCATCCAATTGATTAACTCCAAAATCAAGTAATCAATTCACGAATTGGAAATCCCTAGAATGTTGCAATTACTAACATCCAAACGCGTTCTTGCAGCCGCAATGGTCGCCTGCATTGTTTGCGCAAGTTCTGTTGTCAGTGCCCAGAGCGCTGAAGACATAATGGCGAAAATTCGTGCTGAGCGAGCGACTGAACAGCAAACCAGCCGGGATCGTGAAGCTCGTGCCCGCAATGACATGGAAGACCAGCGCAAGTTGAATGCCAAAGCCCAGGCAGACAAAAACACCGCAGATGCGCGAACCAAGCAGCTGGATGCTGCCTATGCGTCGAATGAAAAGAAAATAAAAGAGCTCAATGATTTGTTGAAAGTTAACCAGGGTAGTCTTGGTGAACTGTTCGGCGTAACACGTCAGGTGGCTGGCGACGCGTTAAGCGATTTGAGTGGTTCCATGGTCAACTCGCAATTGGTCACCAAAGCTGGTGAAGAGGACCGCATTGTATTCCTGCGTCGTATGTCTGCTTCAGCCAAGCTCCCCAATATCAAAGATCTGGAAAGAATGTGGTTTGAACTGTTGGGCGAAACTACTGCTGGCGGTGAGGTGGTTCGCTATACCGCTCCAGTAATTCCTGCCGACGGTGGCGCGGCTGTTGACACTGAGGTTGTGCGGGTTGGTCGCTTCACCGCATACGGGGACAACAAGTACCTGGTCTATCTGCCGAGCAAGGGCAAATTGGGAGTATTGGAGCGTCAGCCGGTTGAAGGTGAAATGAAACTGTTGAGCACTGCAGCCGCCGTTCTGAAAAGCACTTCAGGAACTGGCTTTGTCCCGGCAGTAGTTGACCCGACGAGCGGTGCTTTGTTGTCGCTTTACGTTGAACGTCCAAACTTGATAGAGCGCATTCAGCATGGTGAAGTGGTGGTTTATGTAATTGCTGCACTGGGCATCATTGGTGTGCTGCTTGCTATCTTCCAGTACTTCTACTTGGTACTTGCCAAAATGGCTGTGGCCGCTCAGCTCAAACGCAAAACCAGCCCGATGCAGAACAATGCCTTGGGTCGTATGCTGCTGGCAGTGACTGGCAAAGATGGACACGCTGCTGACAATGAGCTGCCCGAAGTGGTAGAGCTGCGTATTTCTGAAGCTGTGCTGAAGGAAATTCCAAAATTGGAAAGGTTCCAGTCCTTCTTGCGACTCTCTGTTGCTGCAGGCCCGCTGTTGGGATTGATCGGTACCGTTATCGGGATGATCATCACTTTCCAGGCCATTACAGCTGCCGGTACCAGCGATCCTAAATTGATGGCCAACGGTATTGGTCAGGCGATGATTGCAACCGTAATGGGCTTGGGCATAGCCATACCTTTGCTGTTTATCAATGCCG
>CANCGR010000052.1 GCA_947377625.1 Gammaproteobacteria bacterium
CACCCTGCTCCACCATCTTGTTAATGGTATCCATGCCGGTGTTGTCACCGATGATGCAGATCGATTTGGTGAGTCCTTTGCTGGTGGTCGTGAAGGTGGCGCCAATGGTGGGCACGCTGTGCACCGTGATATGGGCGGTGATGGTAAGCCCGTAGTAATTGATGCTCTGGTTGGGGATCAGTTCGCGGAAGTTGAAAAAGCTGTCGACCACTGCACGGGTGAAGTTCAAATGGCAGCACAGCTTTTCCATCGCCATCTCGTAGATTTCACGCGTGGTGAGAATCTCCACCTTCTCAGGCATCAAAATCAGCGGAAACAGTGCGCAGTGGTCGTCGTGCAGATGCGTGACGAAGACTGCCTTGACCTGATTCTTGGAAATGCCGCGCGCAAACAAGTGTTTGTCGAGGTAGGGAATTGAGTCGATGAGGATGTAGTCGCCGTTGTAGCACAGCGCCAGGCCAGTGCATGGCTCGTTGGCGGTAAAGCCCGACGCAGAGCCGAGAATTTCCAGGCCGAGCTTGACCAACTCGCGCGGAATCGAATCCGTCTGCAACTGGTAAGGCGGGTTGATCACGACATCACCGCGCAGATCCACTTCCATGCGCGCCTGCGCACTACTGACTTCATAACAATCGTGCGCGGTATGACGAATTGTGAAATTGCCGACCTGCGCTTCATCGTTGTTGAACGCAATCACATTGAAAAAACTGCTGATCTCACGCACGCGGCCGTCAGGACCTTTCAGCGCCAGAAACTGCGCCGCTTGCAACCATTCGCGCTGCAGCCACTGCGGCGTTTGCCAGCGCTGCAGTTCAGCTTGGCTGGGGCCGAGCAAGGTCAGCTGCAGCAGCCGCAATATGCGCGAGATTTCGCCGGCGTCGCCAACCAGATTGAGCTTGGCGCCCGGCTGCGACCCTTTGCCGACAAACAGGAAGTAGTAGAGCGGGAATTCAAGGTTGTTGAGCAGCGAGCCGTCCTGCTCACGCGTATCAATCAACACCAGCGTATCGATGTTGCGCACTTGTTTGAGCAACAAGCCCTTGAGTACTTCCGGTGGCTGCCCGAACAGTATCGTGTGCTCGGCATCCCTGACCACCCGACTGCCGTCAGCTGGCTTTATGATTTCCAAATCCATGGTCTCAGTCCGCAGTGTTGGGTTTATTTGTCGGCCAGATCAGCAAGGATGCGCCCGTCGTATTTATGCATGAACAGCGCAGCCACAAAGGAAATGCCTGCACAAGCAATCATGTACCAAGCCGCGTTGGCCGGATTGCCGGTTTCACGTGCCAGATACGCAATCACCAGCGGTGCCAGACCACTGAGGATTGAGAAGCTCAAATTGAAACTCATCGCCACACCGGTAAAGCGGATATAGGTGGGGAACAAGTCGGCACAGATGCCGATCACGGTGCCGGTGCAGAACGACGCAATCACGCCCACCAGCGCAAACATCAGATAGATGTTGACGCTGTGATTGGCCGCCGCCTGGAAGAATGAATATGACAGCAGCATTATCATGCCGGTGCCGAACAGCACCATCGGTTTGCGTGGCACGCGATCACTTAGCCAGGAGATGAACAGCAAGCCCGCCGACAAGATGGCAAGACCAATGTTCTGCCCAAGGCTGGCCTCGAAATTGGTGTAGCCCATGGTCTGCGGCAGGAAGGCCGGCATTGCAAACAACAAGCCGTTGAAACCGGCCGTCACCGCCAGTATTGCAAAGCCCATCAGCGTCGCGCCGGGAAACTTCTTCAACAGATCAGCAATTGGCAACGCCGAGGATTTGCCGACTGCGCGAATGCGTGAGAATTCCTTGCTCTCTTCCAGTGTGAGTCGCAAAAAGAAACTGACAACACCCAAGGCGCCGCCCACCAGGAAACCGACGCGCCAGCCCCATTCACCGATCTGGTCAGGCGTGAGTGTGGATTGCAAAGTCAGATTCAACAACGCCGCGATCAGTACACCGGAGTTAACACAGAAAAAGATCACACCCACCGAGAAACCAGAACGCCGTGGCGCAGTTTCCACTACATAAGAGATGGCTCCTGGCAACTCACCGCCAAGACAGAAACCCTGTATCACGCGCAGCAGTACCAGCAAGATGGGCGCAACAATGCCAACCTGCGCATAGACCGGCAGCAAGCCGATGCAGGCAGTGGCGCCAGACATCATAAGAATGGTGATCACCAGCACTTTGCGGCGACCAATGCGGTCACCAATATGGCTGAAGAAGATGCCGCCCAACGGGCGCGCAAAGTAACCTACGGCGAAAGTGCTGAATGACAACACCAGCGAGAGCAACGCATCGGTGCTTTGAAAGAAGGCTTTGCCGATGTAGCCGGCAAACTGGCTATAAACCACAAAATCATAGAATTCCAGCGCGCCGCCCAGGCTCGCCAACAAGATCAAGCGCCAGTCGGCCCAGTTGACTTTTGAATTGGCAACAGCGGGCGCTGCCGTGCTCATGTTCATGGGTTCATACCAAGTGTTATTTATTTTTCTGGAGGGGCCGGCTGAAAAGCACGACGCCGCAGTATAGTGAATCCCTCCGGCAAAACTAAAGGGAAAAGTGAACGATCCCCGGTGGTGTCCCGGTCTGATTTGCAACAAGTTGCTTCTGTGCGTCAATGATAGTATGAAAGCTGTGTTTACCCCTGCCAGTTGCCAAGTTCCGAGTATGCTGACCGATTCCCGCCCAAGCAATTTGTCCACCCAAACCACAACCCGTTCTGTGTTGCTCATGTGGTTGGCGCCGCTATTGATCTGCGCGAGCCCCTTTGCCAGTGCACAGTGGTTGGCAGGCGCCTCGGCGGAGACGCTCTTCAATGACAACGTCACACGCTCTCCCTACCCCGATCATGCGCTGAGCGATAAAAGCCTGGACGTGTCGCTCTGGCGCGGCTATCACCTGCAACTCGCCGAATACACCGCCCTGCTCATGCAAGGGTCGCTGTCGCATCAGCAATTCGATCACTTCAGCGCACTGTCCAACACACGCCTGAGCGGCAGTGCCGAGCTCAGTCACAAATTCGGTCTGGGCGCCAACACGCCGGTGCTCGCGTTTACGGCAGTGATCGAGCGCAGCCTGTTCAACGACACGCACCGTGATCAATCACTGTATCGAACCAGTGTGAGCTTGCGTCAACGCATCCAGGAGCAGTGGCAACTGGCGATCACAGCCACCCATGAACATACAAACGGCGACTATGGCCAAAACATACCGCTCGTTCCACCTGCACCGCCGCTGCCAACCAACGTATGGGATCTGGGTGCCTGGCAACTGGCGGTCAATGCAGAATGGGACATCGGCCCCGCCAGCTGGTTGAGTGCCACCGTGAGCTGGCGCAACGGCGACATCGTGGCATCCACGCCGCCCTATCCCAAAATTCTCGATGCCTCCAGCGCCATTGCTTTTGATCCGGTTTTTGGCGCTGGTGTGGTGGCTTACCGCATGGCTGCTACCACGCGCAGCATAACGCTCGACTGGAACCATGCCGTTGGCGACAGTTCCACATTGTATGTAGGCGGTGAACGCCAATGGACGCGGGGTGAATATGGACTCGAATACCCGGTGCATATAATCCGCGCCGGTTTCCTGCACAATTTCTGACCCTGTACGCTTACATTCGTTTGGAAGGTTCCATGCTTCATCTCCACAAAGTGTCTCTTGTCCCCTTCATGCTGTGCACGCTGTTGTGGCAACTCACCTCAGCACCAGCGAGCGCAGCCACACTGTCGTTGACGCTAACCGACCAGAACAAAACAGCAGTAGAAGACGCAGTGATCTATGTCACCACCGTCAACGGCAAACATGTGGCTCCGATGCCGCAGACTGCCATCGTCGACCAGATCGGTGAAATGTTCGTGCCGCACGTGCGGGCCGTCACCTTGGGTTCACGCGTGAGTTTTCCGAATTCAGACCCTATTCGCCATATGGTCTATTCGTTCTCGGGAGCCAAGAACTTTGAACTGCCGCTTTATTCCGGTGCGCCACCAGCACCGGTACTTTTCGACAAAGCCGGGTTGGTAACACTGGGCTGCAACATCCATGATCATATGGTTGGCTACATCCTGGTACTGGATACGCCCTATTACGCCGAAGTGCATGAAGGCAAAGCCACCATCACCAATCTGCCGGCCGGCCAACTGGCAGTGGAGATATGGCATCCACTTCTGACGCAGGAACAGGCACTGCAGTTGACCATTACGGTAAGTGCCGACCAAAACGCCACTCTCAGTCAGCAACTGGAGCTGCGCCCTGAACGCAAGGTTCGCCGCGCTCCCCATCGCGGCGCGACCCATTACTGACGCAAACACAGCGATGACCCTGCAATTTCAGAGTTTTCAAACCCGACTGCTGGTCTATCTGCTGTTGCCGTTGCTGCTGGTATTAAGCGCCATCTATATCGCAGTAGATCGTGCCAACACCAACAACGCTTCCGCCATCATCCAGCGTGACCTCGAAATCGGCGTCACCAATTTCAATGCCGCCATTGAAAATCGCAACGACAACCTCGCTATCGCCGGCGAGGCGCTTACCGGCGACTATGCGTTCCGTCAGGCTTACAACACTGACCGGCTCACCTTGCTGTCTGCGATGAATAATTTGTTGGGGCGACTCACCACCGCCGACTTCATTGCCATGGTGGATGCCGACACGCATCAATTGCGCGTTGATACCCGTCGCCCACAGCTGCAGTCAGTCGTACCCGAGTGGCTGCCTTTGCTGACCGCAGCCGAAGCACTCGACAACAAAGGCGAATTTCCGGAAGCCAGTGATGCCATCGTGCTTGACGGGCATCCCTATCATGTAACGGTGCTGCCGTTTCTGAATCCCGATCTCACCGGCTGGATTGCCATCGGTTTCGAGATTGGCGACAGCTTTACCGAGGATTTCAAAAAATCGGTTTCTGCCGATGTCAGCGTATTGTTCAAAGACGACCATGGCTGGCGCATCAGCGGCTCGACCATGCCCGAGCAGATGCAGCCACAATTGATAGCGGCATTTCAGAGCAGTAGCGGCCCCTACTCGCTGCTCAGACTGGATGCCACCGACTTCGTCAGTCTTGCCAACCCGCTCAACAAGGATGGCAACGTGCAAGTGCTGCTGCAACGCTCACTGGCAGCACAACTACAACCCTTCAATGCCTTGCAGCAGCGTTTGTTCACGATCTTCGCAGTCGGTCTTAGTGTGCTGGTCGCTTCCCTGATGTTGCTGTCGCGCAATGTGATCAACCCGCTGCAACTGTTGACACGCGGTGCCCGTCGCATCGCAGCCGGCGACTACCAACAGCAAGTCACTATTCCGCACAAGGATGAAATCGGCGAACTGGCCACCGCCTTCAACGCGATGGCCACCGGTCTGGCGGAAAAGGAAAAGGTGCGCTCGCTGCTTGGCAAAGTGGTGTCACCGGCCATTGCCAATGAGCTGTTGAGCAAACAACTGGAACTGGGCGGTGAAGAACGCGAAGTCACCGTGTTGTTCACCGATGTGCGGGAATTTACTGCGCTGTGTGAAGGCCGTTCACCCAAAGAGATTCTGGCGCTGCTCAATGATTACTTCACGATGCTGTCCACTGTGATCGAAGCGCATGATGGTGTTGTCGACAAATACATTGGCGATGCAGTGATGGCGTTGTTTGGAGCGCCAGTCAGGGACAGTGCAGCGCCCACGCAAGCGATACGGGCGGCACTGGCTATCAAGCCGGCATTGGCAGCGCTTAATGAGGTTTTCATTGCGCGCGGGCTGAAGCCACTGGCCATGGGCATCGGCATCAACACTGACCGCGTGGTGGTGGGCAACATGGGCTCGCAGTCGCGCATGAATTACACAGCCATTGGTAACGGCGTCAATCTGGCCTCACGTCTGGAAGGTCTCCATAAACGTTACCGCGCGGCTGTCATCGTCAGCGCCAGCACTGCTGCTGCCGCGCCGCTGTTTCTCTATCTGCCGCTGGATCTGGTGCGTGTCAAAGGCAAGCAGGAACCCGTGCGCGTGTTTGAACCCTTGGGTGAACGTGAGGCAGCAAGGCCAGCACTTATAGAGGCCGTGACGTTGTTCGAGAACTTTCTGCAACTGTGGCAAGCGGGCCGGTGGCAAGCAGCAGCGGCGGCTTTGGATTACTACGCCCACGCCTCCGCACTGTTACCCGAACTCGACAATGACCTGATAGCGCTGTATCAACATCGTCTGCAACAATTCACGCAGTCACCACCATCCGCGTGGGATGGGGTGTTCACCTATGATGAAAAATAGGTACCGTGATGAGCGCTGCCGTGCAAAGCAAATTCATCCACTGCGATTGCGACTGTTTCTACGCTGCCATTGAAATACGTGATGATCCGGCGCTGCGCGGCCTGCCGGTGGCCGTGGGCGGTGATGAAAATCGCCGTGGCGTGATCTCCACCTGCAACTATGAAGCCCGCAGATTCGGTGTGCATTCGGCGATGGCCACTGCCACCGCCCGGCGTTTGTGCCGCGACCTCATTGTGATTCCTCCCAATTTCGAAAAGTACAAACTGGCATCGCAGCAAATCCAGCTTATCTACAAAGATTACACTGACCTCATCGAACCACTGTCGCTCGATGAAGCGTTTCTGGATGTCACCCACAGCACTGTGTTGCAAGGCAGCGGCCAGCTGATTGCACAAGACATCCGCCGCAGGGTGCGCGAAACCATTGGCATTACGCTGTCGGCCGGCATTGCGCCCAACAAGCTGCTCGCCAAGATCGCCAGCGACTGGAACAAGCCCGATGGCCAGTTTGTGATCACCCCCGCGCAGGTGCCGGCCTTCATACGCAAACTGCCAGTGAAGAAAATTCATGGTGTCGGCAAAGTCACCGCTCGCAAGATGCAACTGATGAGCATAGACACCTGCGCTGACCTGCAAAGCTACAGCAAACAACAATTGCTGGAACATTTCGGCAGTTTCGGCGAGCGCTTGTACAAGCTGTGTCGTGGCGAAGATGATCGCCCGATTGCGCGAGACCAGGAACCACGGTCGATCAGCGTCGAAACCACTTTTGTGACTGACCTGATTACCGTCGAGCAATGCCTGGCGGTGTTGCCGGGCTTGTTGGCCGAATTGCAGCGGCGACTGGGCAACCGCAAGGTGGGTAATGCCATCAACAAGCAGTTCATCAAACTCAAATTCAACAACTTCATTTCCACCACTGTTGAGCAAGTGGCACCGGCACCCGAGCTGGCTGGCTATATCGAGTTATGCCGCACTGGTTTTGAACGCGGCGGACTGCCGGTGCGTTTGCTGGGTCTGGGCGTGCGGTTGCGGCAGCGCGGCAACCTCACCCAACTGGAATTGCCTTTGCAGCCGTAATGACGACAATGGCGGCATTGCTGCCCTTTTAATCAAGCCCTTCAATCCATGTCCCGTTATCGCCCACCCTCTCCACCCATGGCTCCCTACATCACTGTTGAAGGCGAACAGGCCTTGCGTGCCGAACTCGAACAGTTGTGGCGCTTTGAACGCCCCATCGTCACGCAGTCGGTCACCGAAGCGGCTGCGCAGGGTGATCGCTCGGAAAATGCCGAATATATCTATGGCAAAAAACGTCTGCGTGAAATCGACAGCCGCGTGCGCTTTCTGCGCAAACGGCTGGAAGTGTTGAGAGTCGTGCGCGAACTGCCGACTGACATCAACAAAGTCTATTTCGGCGCATGGGTGGAGCTGGAAGACGAAAATGGCGACAGCTGTCGCTACCGCATGGTCGGGCCTGATGAACTTGATCCGGCGCTGGGCTATATCAGCATTGACTCAGTACTGGGGCGCGCACTGCTTGGCAAAACGCTTGATGCTGAAATCATCATTCAAACTCCCAAGGGCCAGCGCACTTATGTGATCACGGCAGTTTCCTATCAACAGCCCGGCGCACAGAGTTGAAGCCATGCAGCATGTGACCATCATCGGGTTTCGCAAAGTGCTTGGCACCAGTGTGACGATCCCGATGGAAATGCTGAATGCAGCTGACCTTATCAAACGCATCAAGGGTGGCCCCTACCAGAAGCTGCAACTGCAACTGGTGCATCCGACCGGTGGCAATATCCAGCTTACGGCCGGGCTTGAGCTGGTGTGTCGTCACACACTCAAGGATGTCGGGCCTACCGATCTCATCATTGTGCCGGCGCTGTGGGGCAATCCCAAGGGGGTGGCCCGTCAGTATCCGCAATTGTTGAAGTGGCTGCAGCGGCACGCCGATACGCCGATTTGCGCGGTGGGCACCGGCAGTTTTTTTCTGGCGGAAGCCGGACTGCTCAACCAAAAGGTGGCTACAACGCACTGGTATTACTTCGACCAGTTCGCCGCCAATTATCCCGAGGTGATTTTGCAGCGCGACCGCTTCATCACCCGTGCCGGCAATCTCTATTGCGCCGGCAGTGTCAACTCGGTGCGTGACGTGATGCTGCATTTCATTGAAGTGCACTACGGCCAGGACATCGCCAACGAAGTCTCACGCCATTTCACACACGAGCTGAAACGCAGCTACACCGGCAGCTTTCTCAACCAAACCCCGCAGCATTACCACCAGGACGAAACCATTGTGGAAATCCAGGACTGGCTGCACAACGCTTATCACGAGCCGTTGACCTTGCGCATGATCGCCGATAAATACCGCCTCAGCATTCGCACGCTCAATCGCCGCTTCAAACTCGCTACCGACAAAAGCCCGATGCAATATTTGCAACAGATCCGTCTCGACAACGCCAAGGAGCTGCTGCGCAGCAGTAATCTGACCATCGCCGAAATTGCTTTCAGCACAGGCTATGGCGACAGCAGCCAGTTTGCCGCGCTGTTCCGCAAGAGCATGACTGTGTCGCCCAGTGCCTATCGCGATCTGGTGCGCAAGAAACTGTTTCAGGTGAATCAATAAAAATAGCTGCAAACACAAGTCAGGCTTGTATGCGTGTGTACGAGTGGACTTTTATCAGGAGTTGTCTCGGGCGTCAGAGTAACCAGCTCTCACATTGCCCCTGGGGCGCAATGCGGGCGGTTAGTCTGACACCTCTGGCAGGTTGAGTGGTTGATTTGAGAGTCAATTAACAGCTGGGAAACTGCCGCTATTCACACTTCCTGTATTTCGTCTTCCACGACAAGAGGGTCGCCAGGACGCTTGCTGCGCTGTGACCGTTCTTTGCCGGTCACTGATTTCAGACGCCGTTCAACGGCATTGAAGGCATCACGGATCGCCACATAGATGTCTTCATGGGCATGGTTGTCGTGATGGTCATGGGCAACAACGATATCGTGATTGGGCATCAGCGCTTCTACACCTACGTGGTAGACCCGGCCCTTGTGATGGTTGTTGTGGGGAGCTTCAAGAATGACTTTAAGACTCTGGATTTTGTCGCTGTACCTTTCCAGCTTTTCCAGACGTTTATGGACGGCTTGCTGAACTGCATCACTATGTTCAATACCTCGGAACAGCACTTGCGAATTACTAATCATCGGCGCCTCCTGTACGCAGTGGATTGATTAAGAGCCGGTAAATCTTGTGTGAAATTCCTGCTCTCGACTTCGATACTACGCCCGGCACTTCGACTGTCAAACGCTTTTGCCGACAAAATTGAAGTTGCGCAAATATTGTTGTTTCCCGGCAAAAACCCCTTGTAAGGCCCCACTGGCAGTGCTTAGATATTGCATCTTTTTTGGCACCACCCTCATATTTGCGTCATTGCCGTTGACCACCATCGGTTATAGACACGCTAACCAGTGCTTTCTATCCCCGCCTCCGAAAATTCACCTCACACGCCCGCTCACTTGCAAGCAAGCGCGTCTGCAACTTGCTTGCCCAGGAAGTACCAATGCCAAGGTTCGTACATCACACCGAACGGATTGTTGCGCGGGAATGACAGCCTGAACCCGAATTCACCGGCATGTTGCTGCAGCCACGCAAAGGCAGGGCTGAGCTCAAAACTTTCCTCCAGATATTTGAAATCCGGGCAGCCAAGATCAATGGCGCGGCCACTGTGATGCT
>CANCGR010000053.1 GCA_947377625.1 Gammaproteobacteria bacterium
CATTCAAGGTTTTGGGGCCGTCGATAGGCAAATGCCAGCCCAGCGCCCGATTCAGATCGCGCACCGAAGTACTGCCATCCAGCACATAAGTACCATCGTCCTGCGGATAGATTTCCGGCGTTTCTTCGGAAAGATTGGTGGTGAAGTCGCCAACGATTTCTTCAAGGATATCTTCGAGCGTAACCACTCCAATGACGACGCCGTACTCATCGACCACGATGGCCATGCGCTTGCGTTTTTTCTGGAAGTTCACCAGCTGGGTGGGCAGCCCGGTGCTTTCGGGTATGAAGTAGGCTTCGTCGGCAAGTTCCAGCAATTCATCTTTGCCAGGATGCTGCATCTGCATCCAGCGCGCGGCGTTGCGCATATGCAGCATGCCCACGACGTTGTTGAGATCACCATGGTAGACCGGCAGGCGGGTGTGCTGGCTGTTGAGCAGCACCTGCATGATGTCGTCAATGTCGTGGTCGAGATTAATGCCGGCGACGTCATTGCGGGGAATCATGATGTCATTGACTGTGACCTTCTCCAGATCCAGCACATTCAACAAGATGTTCTGGCGCTGGGCCGGCAGCTGGCGGCCGGATTCATCGACAATAATGCTGCGCAATTCATCCTGACTCAATTTGTGGTGGGAACCGTCACGGGGTTTGAAGCCCAGCAGTCTGACAAACATCGCCGAAATCGCGCTGAGCGACCACACCATCGGATGCATGGCTTTGAGTAGCCAGCGCAATATAAGTGAACAAGGGAAGGCGATGGTTTCCGGATACATCGCCGCAATAGTTTTCGGTGTCATTTCTGCAAAAATCAGCAGCAGGAAAGTCACCAGCAAGGAAGCGGCATAAATGTAACGGTCATCATTGCCCCAGATCTTGATGGCGATGATAGTGGCCAGCGTAGCAGCCAGTCCGTTGATGACGGTGCTGCCGATCAGTACCACGCCAATAAGGCGGCCGGGATTGGCGAGCAGCGCAATGGAGCGAATCGCACCGCGATGCCGCTGTTTGGCGAGATGGCGCAAACGGAAGCGGTTAAGCGACAGCATGGCCGTTTCTGATCCGGCAAAAAAAGCGGAAACCAGAATCAGCACCAACAGCGCTATGAGCATGTAATCGAGAGAGTTGTCTTCCACGCAGCAGGTCGCCTGTGTTCTTACACGCGGTTCAAAAGAATTTCGAGCACAAACTTGCTGCCAAAATAGGCCAGTATCAACACCACAAAACCGCCGAGTATCCAGCGTAGCGCCACTTTGCCGCGCCAGCCGAAACGACGGCGGCCCCACAACAAGATGCCCCATACGGCAAACGAGATGATGGTCAATAGGGTCTTGTGCGCAAGATGTTGGGCGAACATGTCATCCATGAACACAAAGCCGCTGACGATGACCGCCAGCAAGGCAACAAAGCCGGCCTTGATAATGTCGAACAGCAACTCTTCCATCGACTGCAGTGGAGGCATGTGACGCAAGGTGTTGGAGAAATGATGTTGTTTGAGCTCGCGGTTAAGCCACGCCACTACCAATGCCTGGATGGCGGCAATGGTGAGCAGGCTGAAAGCCAGAATGCCGAGCACGCTGTGCAAGGCCACGCCACGCGTAAGATCGGTGCGTGGATGGTAGTAGCTCGGCAGGAAGGTCGAGCACAGTATGCTGATGATTGTTAACGGGAACAGCAGCAGAAACAGGTTGGCTACCGGCTTTTTCAGGCTGGCCAGTACCACGATCAGTGACATTACCCAGCTGAACAAGGAAGCAACGCGGAAAAACCCGAAGTCATAACCCTCGGGAGTATGGATGGCGAGAATGGCATTAAAGACGTGGTCAAGCAGGGCCAGACCTGCCAGTAACAGGACACCTAAATTGCGGGAAGCTTGCTCGTTGTGGCGCGCTGGTAGGTCAGCAGACAGCATGCGCTGTTGCAGCAAGGCGCTCGCTGCATAAAGTACTGAGGCTATCAAGCCAGTAATAATCACACTCATGCAGTCAGTCTCTCACAACTGCCAAGGGGGTTGAAGCGTTGAATGTGACTTGGTGAGGGGCAGGAGCATTATCATGACTATTGCCACTGCGAGGCTTCCTGTAGAATTTTGCGCAAGACTTGCATTGTAGGATCTTGATTCCATGTTTGAAGCACTCTCAGAACAACTTTCCCAAACCCTGCGTACGCTCACCGGCAAAGCCAAGCTTACTGAAGACAACATTCAGGACGCGTTGCGCGATGTGCGGCGTGCCCTGCTGGAAGCGGATGTGGCTTTGCCAGTGGTGCGAGATTTCACTGATCGTGTGAAATTGCGCGCACTGGGTACCGAGGTAGGCAAGAGTCTGTCGCCGGGTCAGGCCTTTATCCGCATCGTGCAGGCCGAATTGCAATTGGTGATGGGCAATGAGAACACGGCGCTGGATCTGCGAGCGGTGCCGCCGGCGGTAATCCTGATGGCCGGTTTGCAAGGCGCTGGTAAAACCACAACCGTGGCCAAGCTGGCGCTGCTGCTCAAGAACCGTGACAAAAAAAGCGTGATGGTTGTCAGCGCTGACGTTTATCGCCCGGCTGCTATCAAACAGCTGGAAACGCTGGCTGCCGAAGCCGATGTGCTGTTCTTCCCCAGTGACTTGGGCCAGAAGCCTGCTGATATCGTGCAAGCAGCGATTGCCGAAGCCAAGCGTCGTTTTGTGGATGTGCTGTTTATCGACACCGCCGGCCGGCTCGCTATCGACAGCGCGATGATGGAAGAAATCGCCGAGCTGCATAAGGTAGCCAATCCGGTGGAAACCCTGTTTGTCGTCGATGCGATGACCGGCCAGGATGCTGCCAATACCGCCAAGGCTTTCAATGAAGCACTGCCTCTGACGGGTGTGATCCTGACCAAAACTGACGGTGATGCGCGTGGTGGTGCTGCTTTGTCGGTACGCCAGATCACCGGCAAGCCGATCAAGTTCATTGGTGTTGGCGAAAAAATCGACGGTCTGGAGCCGTTTTACCCCGATCGTCTGGCGTCGCGCATTCTTGGCATGGGCGATGTGCTGTCGCTGATAGAAGATGTAGAGAAAAAAGTCGACAAGGACAAGGCGCAGAAACTGGCCAGCAAGATCAAGAAGGGCGAACGCTTCGATTTGCAGGATTTCAAGGAGCAGCTGGAACAGATGCGCAATATGGGGGGCATCACCAACCTGCTCGACAAAATGCCTGGCATGGGTGGCTTGGCCAAAACGGCGGCCAGTGCTGCCGGTGACAAGAACTTTGTGATGATGGAAGCCATCATCAATTCGATGACCAAAAAAGAACGTTCCAACCCGGATTTGCTCAATGGCTCCCGCAAGCGCCGTATCACCCAAGGCTCGGGCACTACCCTGCAGGACCTGAACCGGCTGCTCAAACAGCATAAACAGATGCAGCTGGTAATGAAGAAGATGAAAGGCGGTGGGCTGACCAATATGCTGCGCGGCATGGGTGGTCGTTTGCCACCTGGCATGGGCGGCATGGGTGGTGGTATGCCGCCCGGCGGGCGCTTCCCGGGCTTCTGATTCAGGAAATATCTTGGTCTTTCATCAATTTAGAGTTCCCAAAGCCTGCCTTATCTCATAGAATGGCGCCCTTTTTTCCGGGGTGTGTAACTGTGCTCCGGGGATTCAATTGGATGTTTGCAATCTCAAACATAGCTGTTCTTTTTTTGGATTTATAGACGGAAACAAACCATGGTAACGATCAGACTTGCACGCGGTGGCAGCAAGAAAAACCCTTATTACTACGTAACAGTAGCTGACCATCACAGGGCACATACCGGCAAATTCCTCGAACGCGTTGGTTTTTACAACCCAACTGCGCGCGGCAAGGAAGAGAAATTGCGTATTGACCTGGAACGCGTTAAATACTGGCAGGGCCACGGCGCGCAGCCGAGCCCACGCGTTGCCACGCTGTTGAAAGAAGCGGCTGCTGCTCCAGTAGCTGCGGCTGCCTGAGAAAGCAGACTAAACCTTCCGGATGCATTGATCCGGAAGCAGTTCCAGGCGTTGAGGAGTGCTTATGAATTCCCCCGATTCACACGTTGTGATGGGGCGCATAGGAGCTCCTTGGGGCGTCAAAGGCTGGGTGAAGCTGTTTTCTTTCACTGATCCCGCTGACAACTTGCTGGACTACCATCGGTACTGGACTCAAGGCGGGGACGGCCTGCAAAGCGTCGAATTCGATGAGATAAAAGTACACGGTCACGACTTTGTAGCCCATATCAAGGGCTGCGATGTTCGCGAAGAGGCTTGCCGCTATACCGGGCAGGAACTCTTGATCGAAAAGGCGAAATTGCCTGAGTTGGACGAAGGATTTTATTGGTACCAGCTCGAAGGACTGCGGGTAGTGACTATCAGTGGTCAGGACCTCGGCACCGTGCATCACTTGATGGAAACCGGCGCCAACGACGTGCTGGTGGTGAAGGGGGATGCACAAAGCGTCGACAAGATTGAGCGGTTGCTGCCCTGGATCAAGGACAGCGTCATCAAGCAGGTCGACCTCAAACAGCGCTTGATACTGGTTGAGTGGGACAAGGATTACTTAAGTCAGGATTGATAGAGTCAAGACAGAGCCAGGATTGAACGGGAATTGTTGCCATGACACAGACCTTGCAGGTCGGACTGGTCACGCTGTTTCCCGGCATGTTCAGCGCTTTGACAGAATTTGGTATTACCGGCAGGGCGGTCAGAAATCGCCAGGCAAGTTTGCAGTACTGGAATCCGCGGGATTTCACAACTGACAGACACCGGACAGTAGACGACAGACCCTATGGCGGTGGCCCTGGGATGTTGATGAAGACAGGCCCTTTGAGTGACGCGATCAGGGCAGCAAAGGCTTCATTGACGAGAGAGTTTGATGGAACGGTTAAGTCACCACGCGTGATTTACCTGAGTCCGCAAGGCAAGCCGCTGGATCAGCCGACGGTGAACAGGCTGGCGGGTGAGTCCGCACTGGTGTTGTTGTGTGGTCGTTATGAAGGTGTTGATGAGCGAGTGCTCTCCACCCTGGTTGATGAGGAATGTTCGCTCGGTGATTTTGTATTGAGCGGTGGTGAGCTGGCAGCGATGGCGTTGCTGGATGCAGTCATCAGACGTTTGCCCGGTGTATTGGGCGATGCTGAGTCAGCACTGCAGGATTCGTTTGAAGGCGGGTTGCTGGATTGTCCGCACTACACACGCCCCGAAGTGTTTGAAGGATTGGAAGTGCCGGCAGTGTTGTTAAGCGGTGATCACAAGCGCATCGCACGCTGGCGAGCTAGAGAGAGTTTGTATGCTACCTGGCACAAGCGCCCGGAGCTGATTGAACGGTTGTCGATGGAAGGGCTGCTCGATGAACAGCAGAAACTTTGGTTGGCAGAATTTCGTAGTAACGGTTTTAGTAACAAGCAGTTTTCGTAATGAGCAGTTTTCGTAATAAGAAGTTTTCGTAATATTAAGTAGAGCAGTGGAGCAAACCATGAGCAGCAGAAACAAAATCATACAACTGGTTGAACAGGAACAGATGAAGAAAAATGTTCCTGATTTCAGCCCCGGCGACACCGTGGTCGTGCAAGTGCGCATCAAGGAAGGCGATCGTGAACGTCTTCAGGCGTACGAAGGCGTGGTGATCGGCATCCGTAACCGCGGTTTGGGTTCAGCCTTCACTGTGCGCAAGATCTCCCATGGTGTCGGCGTGGAACGTACTTTCCAGACCCACAGCCAGCAAGTGGACAGCATCACTTTGAAACGCCGTGGCGATGTACGTCAGGCCAAACTGTACTACTTGCGTGATCTGGCTGGCCGCAAAGCCCGCATCACCGAAAAACTGCAAAAACGTACAGAAGAACAGACCGCAGAATAAGGTCTTGCCAGTACTGGCACTGTGCTGGCCTGGCCAGACAGTGCCAGCACTTTCAGTTTCCCGCTTCAAACTTCCGCCTTATCTGTCAGCGGTAATTCTCAAACAGTTACTACCGGCATTTTTCCCGCACTATCTCCGTGCTACGGATGTCGATGTCAGGCAATCTGGATTAACATAACGCAAGCTCCTCATTACCAGGCCAGCCTTATGAAGCATCCACTAAACCTTCGTTTCTTGTCAGTATTCCTGTTTTGCCTTTGCGCAATAAGCGCCGCGCCCGGCTTCGCCCAGCAGGACGATTCTGCTGCGGTGGCGAAGATCCGCGCTCTGCTCACTAAAACCCAGCCCGAGATGCTTGTCTCTGCCATCAAAGCCGGGCCAGTCAAGGGTTTGTATGATGTGCAGTTGTCGGACGGGCATTCCATCTACGTCAGCGCCGATGCCAAATTTTTGATTCCCGGTGATCTCTACGAAGCCCAGTCAGACGGCTTGGTCAATCTGGGTGAAAAACATCGCAACACCTTGCGCAAGGAAAAAATAGCAGCGGTCGATGAAAAAGACATGATCGTGTTTGCGCCCAAAGGCCCGCGCAAAGCCACTATTACCGTATTCACCGATGTGGATTGCCCGTACTGCCGCAAGTTGCACAACGAGATTGAGCAGATCAACAGTCTTGGTATTGCAGTGCGATATCTCGCCTATCCGCGCACTGGCCTCCGGGGTGAAACCTACACCAAAATGATTTCCACCTGGTGCGCGGCTGACCGCAAAGCGGTGTTCACCAGCGCCAAGCAGGACGGTGAGGTTCCCGCGTTGACCTGTAGCAGCCCGGTGGAAAAGCAATTCGCGCTTGGACAGGAAGTCGGTGTCACCGGCACGCCGGCCATTGTGTTCGAAGATGGCACGCTGCTGCCTGGCTATGTGCCAGCTGCCACGCTGGCGAGCTATGTATTGGGTGATGAGGCCAAAGACGGCCATCTATAACGTTGGAGAAAATCTTGAAGGTTATCAATATCGGCATCTGTGGACTTGGCACAGTTGGCTACGGCAGTTTCAGCGTGCTCAGAAATAATTGCCTGGAAATTTCACGTCGCGTTGGCGCAGAAGTGCGCGTTACTCATGTAGGCACTCGTCGTTTGCGTCCTGGCCAGGACATCGGCTCTGTGAAGAAAAGCTCGGATGTGTTCGCAGTCGTCAACGATCCTGATGTGCATATCGTGCTGGAACTTATGGGAGGCATCGACGTTGCCAAACCGCTGGTGTTGCAAGCCATTGCCAACGGCAAACATGTGGTCACCGCCAACAAGGCCTTGATCGCGCAGCATGGCAACGAAATTTTTGCTGCTGCCGCCAAAAAAAATGTGCTGGTAGCGTATGAAGCCTCGGTAGCCGGTGGCATTCCAATCATCAAGGCAATCCGTGAAGGCATGGCCGGCAACAGCATCCAGTGGCTGGCCGGCATCATCAATGGCACCGGCAATTTCATCCTCACCGAAATGCGCGAAAAAGGGCGTGCTTTTGCTGATGTGCTGAAAGAAGCGCAGGCACTTGGCTATGCAGAAGCAGATCCGACCTTCGATGTGGAAGGCATTGATGCAGCCCACAAGCTCACCATTCTGGCTTCCATCGCGTTCGGCATTCCGCTGCAATTTCCCAAGACCTATACCGAAGGCATCACCAAAATCACGCAGGAAGATATTCGCTACGCTGATGAACTCGGCTATCGCATCAAACATCTGGGCATCAGCCGCAAGACTGCCGATGGCATTGAATTGCGCGTGCATCCCACACTGATTGATGCCGACAACATGCTCGCCAACGTCAACGGCGTGATGAACGCGGTGATGGTAAACGGTGATGCGGTGGGCTCAACGCTTTACTACGGTGCCGGTGCCGGTGCCGCACCAACTGCCTCAGCAGTGGTAGCTGACATCATCGATGTGGCCCGCATGATTTCGCATCCCGAGAGCAGCGTGCCTGCACTGGCGTTCCAGGACGACAGTTTGTCGGACGTGGCTATTCTGCCGATGAGCGAAGTCAACAGTGCTTACTACCTGCGTATTACTGCGATGGACCGGGTGGGTGTGCTGGCCGACATCACCGAAATTCTCGGCGATTGCAAAATCAATATCGAAGCCATCATCCAGAAAGAACCGCGCGGTGCCGACGCGCTGAACCAGCGCGTGCCTGTCATCATTCTGACGCGCGAAATCCGCGAAGCCGTGATGGATGAAGCCATTGCCCGCATTGAAAAGCTGGATGGCGCCGCCGAGAAAGTAATGCGTATTCGCGTGTTCAGGCTTGACCAGTAAGTTCGACCAGCAAGTTCGACCAGTAAAAACACGGATTGCCCCATGAAATACATCAGTACCCGCGGCCAAAGCCCGGCTGCCAGTTTTGAAGAAGTCGTATTGACCGGTCTGGCGCCCGATGGCGGCCTCTATGTGCCGCAACAATTGCCGGTGGTGAGTCTGCAGCAGCTGGCTGACTGGCAGAAATTAAGCTACAGCGAGCTGGCGTTCGAAGTGATTCGTTTGTTTGTTGATGGCGCCATTCCTGATGCTGCGCTCAAAACCATGATCAACGATAGCTACGCAAGCTTTACCGATCCGGATGTCGCGCCGCTGTTGCACTTGCATGACAACCAGTGGGTGATGGAGCTGTACTGCGGCCCCACCTTGGCGTTCAAGGATTTTGCGTTGCAGTTGCTGGGGCGCTTGCTGGATTACTTCCTTGAGAAACGTCAGCAGCATGTAGCAATCTTGGGCGCTACCTCCGGTGATACCGGCTCGGCCGCACTGGAAGGCTGCAAGCATTGCCGCTTTGTCGACATGTTCATTCTGCATCCGCATAACCGCGTGTCAGAAGTGCAGCGCCGTCAGATGACCACGGTCACCGGCAGCAACATCAACAACATTGCAGTGGAAGGCAATTTCGATGACTGCCAGGAAATCGTCAAAAAAGCGTTTGCCGATCAAAGTTTCCTGCCGCAGGGTTATCAGCTGGTTGCCGTCAATTCGATCAACTTTGCGCGCATCATGGCGCAGATCGTTTATTACTTTCATGCCGGGTTGAAATTTCTCGGCAAAGCGCCGGCCGTGTCGTTCTCGGTACCCACGGGCAACTTCGGGGATATCTATGCCGGTTATCTTGCCAAGCAGATGGGGCTGCCGATTCGTCAGCTGATTATTGCCACCAACAAGAATGACATTTTGCATCGCTTTATCAGCAGCAACCGTTATCACAAAACCTCATTGGAGCCGACCTTGTCGCCAAGCATGGACATCATGGTCAGCAGCAACTTCGAACGCTTCCTGTTCGACATGTTCCAGCATGATGCCAAACGGGTAACGCAGTTTGTGACAGGCTTGAACCAGGAAGTGCAGCAAGTATCAGAAGCGCAGTGGGCAAGGGCACGCGCGCACTTTGCCAGCTACAGTGTGGATGACGCCGCTACTTGCGCCACGATACGCGATACTCATCAACGCACCGGTTATCTGGCTGATCCCCACACGGCTACCGGCATCAAAGCGGCGCAGATGTGTGATACCGATAGCAGTATTCCCATGATCACGCTGGCCACCGCACACCCTGCCAAATTTGCAGCTGCAATTGAACAAGCGGGTTTTGCTGTGCCGGCCTTGCCGCCGCATATGGCGGATCTGTTCAGTCGTGAAGAGCGTTGCTCAGTGTTGCCGAACAGTCTGGATGCCGTGAAGCAATTCATGCTGCAGCATTTGGCCAGCAAATAACGAAAGTGATACCGCTGCGGATTGGCCCGCAGCGGCTACCTCGTTCAGCGATTGCGGATGATGCGCTGGCTGTTTTCCTGATCAGCCAACGTCACCTTGAATTCCATACGCTTGCCATTGCGATCAGTTACCACTTTGATGGTGTCACCGGCCTTGTGTTGTTCAAGAATCGTGTACAAATCATCCTGGGTTTTCACTGGGCTGCCATCCATTTCCTTGATGACATCACCGAGCGTCACGTCCCCACGCCGGCTTTGCTGGGCGCCGAGCATGCCGGCTTTTTCTGCCGGCAAACCGGGGATGACATCAACTATCACCACGCCATTGATGCCGTTCTGACGTGTCCAGGTGTCTGGCGCCATGTCACCGATGCCAATAACCGGAC
>CANCGR010000054.1 GCA_947377625.1 Gammaproteobacteria bacterium
ACCCAGATCACGCAGGCCCTTTTTCTTTATCTGGGTGATGCCCCACAGTGAGGGATCGACATTCTTGTAGTTGTCGTAAATATGGGGGAATTTCGACCAGTCAAACAATCCCGTATCAGTGACCGCTCCGCCCAGCGCATTGCTGTGCCCTCCGATGATCTTGCTCAGGGCATTGATCACCAAAGTGGCTCCCACTTGTTTGGGTTGAAACAGCCAAGGCGAGGTAATGGTGTTGTCCACGACATAAATCAGCCCAAGCGAATGGCACAAATTACCAATGCCTGCCAGATCGGCCACTTGCGTAGCCGGGTTGGCGATGGTTTCCACAAACACCATGCGAGTGTTGGGTTTAACCGCGTCAGCGACATGGTTGACGTCGGTGGCGTCGACAAAACTGACCTGAATCCCCAAGCTCTGCAGTGTGCCAAAGAAACTGTTGGTATTGCCGAACAGGAAGGCGCTGGCAATCAGGTGATCACCTTGGCGTAGCAAGGCCAGCAAGGTGCCGGTTATGGCAGCCATGCCGGTACCAAAGCAGACGCTGGCAATGCCGTCTTCCATGCCGGTGATTTTGCGGGCAAGCGTTTCCACAGTCGGATTGCTTTGACGGCCATAGGAATAGCCGCTTTTGCGGCCCTGAAATACTGCCGCCATTTCGCGCGCATCTTCATAACCGAAGGCAACGGAAGTGTGGATGGGCTTATGCAACACGCCATGCTCGGGGCGTTCACGGCGGTCGGCGTGCAGGACAGTGGTGCTGAATTTTTTCTTGCTCATGGATTCACCAGCCCGGGGTTGAGAGACCGGGCAAAACTTGCAAGGCATGATACCTGCGCGGCTTGGTGTGCTCCAGCGTTTGTACATCGGAAGTTACCTGAGCTTTCAGGGTATTCGCCGCTGATTTTGCAGGCTTTCCAGTGCTATTGCGGATAAGTTGCGATACCATCGCCCGCAACGCTGATCCAGTGAGGATGTTCCTGTGGGAACCATAAGACCAGTCTGCATCATAGCCCTGCTTGTCCTGTTGACTGCTTGTGCATCCAACCCGCAAGCAACGAAGCAGTCCGCTGCCGCCGATGCTATGGCGGCACAGCAAGCTCAACTGGATGCGGTCAAGGAAGCCAATCGGCTGCAGAACGAGAAATTGCTGGCGGAGGAAAAAGCCGCCAGAGAAGAGGCCGCACATGCAGAAGCGGCCAGAGTAGCCGAAGCTGAAGCGCTGGCCCGTCGTGAAGCCACTGCCAAACAGCAAGCCGCGACCCGCAAGCCGTCAAATTCAGCTAGCCCAAACAAAAGCAGCCCAAACAAGAGCCCCAGCACTGGTACAAGTAGCAGTGCAAGCAATGGGGGCGCGAATCCCAATAATCAAAATACTGAAAAGCGCGCCCAGGAAATCGCCAAACAGCAAAAGCAAATTGCTGATTTACGCGCCAGGATAGCAGCCAACAAGACTGAAACTGCCAAACTGGACAGTGCCAATACTTCTCTGAAACAAGCCATTACTGCCGCAGAATCGCTTTCTGCCACTCTGAGTGCAGAACAGAAGAAATACGCCAGTACCGATCCTGGTACCGGCAAGCCCCAAGAGCCCTTGGCCAAAACAAAAATTGACCAGCTGACTGCTGAAGTCGAGAAGCTGCGCTCACAGGCAGCTGCCATGGCCAAGGATACCAAGTAAGTTTCTTCACCGGTCTGTGGTCGGCTGCAGGCCTTATCCGGCTTTAATTCCTGTCGGGGGCTGTGATAGAGTGCGCCCGGTTTTTTACGGGTAAAAAAACAGCCCGTTTCCAATTAAAACAGACATACCCTTCGCTTAAATTTCAGTAACTACCGGGAGATAACTGCATGGCAGGTTCCGTCATATTGATCATCGCGCTGTCCCTGTTCGGGCTCGCTGTTGCTTTCTTCTACATGAAAAAGGTCACTTCCATTCCTATCGATCTGGGTCTTAACCCGGAAGAGAGCGGAAAGCTGAAGGCCATTCATGGCGCTATCGCTGAAGGCGCCATGGCTTTCCTTAAGCAGGAATACAAAGTGCTGCTGTGGTTTGTACTGGGTTTTGCTGTTGTGATCGGGTTGTTGACTGATAACGCAGAAACCCAAGGCACCAACGAAGGCTGGTATACGGCGTTCGCATTTATCTACGGGGCTGCTATCTCCATTCTGTCCGGTTATATCGGCATGAAAGTAGCCACAGCGGGCAATGCGCGCACCACAGTCTCTGCCCGCAACGGTTTGGCTGACGCGTTCGGTGTTGCCATCAACTCCGGCGCAGTAATGGGCTTTGCACTGGTCAGTCTTGCCACCTTGGGCATGATTTCGATCTATCTGGTGATGAAGCATTTGCTGGTTGATGTTCCCAACAATGTATTGATGGAAGTGATTGCAGGTTTCGGTTTGGGCGGTTCCACCATTGCGCTGTTTGCGCGTGTCGGTGGCGGCATCTTCACCAAAGCAGCTGATGTTGGCGCCGACCTGGTAGGTAAAGTTGAAAAAGGCATTCCGGAAGATGATCCGCGCAACCCTGCAGTTATCGCCGACAACGTGGGCGACAACGTAGGCGACGTAGCTGGTATGGGTGCTGACTTGTTTGGTTCCTGCGCCGAGAGTACTTGCGCTGCATTGGTAATCAGCGCCGTCGCCTTTGCTTCTGACGTTAATGCCATGGTGTACCCGATCATGATTACGGCAGTAGGTATCGTGGTAAGTCTGGTCACCAAGATCGTGTCGCAGATGCTGGTCACGGTGAGCGCCGAAGACAAAGTGGGCAAAGCCCTGAAAATGTTGCTGGGCGTTTCCACGGCGCTGATGGTGGTAGCGATTTATTTCGTCACGACGATGATGATTCCCGCCACTTTTGAAATCAACGGCGTGGCTTATACCAATATGGGTGTGTACTGGTGCTTCCTGGCTGGTCTGCTGGCTGGTCTGGCGGTAGGTTTCCTGACTGAGTACTACACGTCCACTGAATACGCTCCTGTAAGAGAAATCGCGAAATCCTGTGAAACTGGCGCTGCTACCAACATCATTTTTGGTTTGGCGCTTGGTTACAAGAGCACTGTGCTGCCTTATATCGCCATCGCTATTGCCATCTTTACCTCGTGGCATCTGGCTGGCATGTACGGTATCGCCATTGCTTCCATCGGCATGTTGGGCACTTTGGTTATCGCGCTGATGATTGACGCGTACGGTCCTGTGGCTGACAACGCAGGTGGCATTGCTGAAATGGCAGGCCTCGACAAAGAAGTGCGTCGTCGTACTGACATTCTCGACGCGGCTGGCAACACTACGGCTGCCATCGGCAAGGGCTTTGCGATTGGCGCAGCCATCCTGACCTCATTGGCACTGTTCAGTGCGTTTATCACCAGTGCGCAGAGCTTGATGCGCGCACTGCCGAAATACGGCGCTGACTACAATCTGGTGAATCACATTACCCTGCTGGATCCAGTTGTTTACACCGCACTGTTCATTGGCGCTGTGCTGCCGTTCCTGTTCTCGGCGATGACGATGAAGAGTGTAGGTTCTGCTGCGTTCGACATGATCGAAGAAGTGCGCCGTCAGTTCCGTACCATCCCTGGTTTGATGGAAGGCACTGGCCGTCCTGACTACGCCACTTGTGTTGCCATCTCCACCAAGGCAGCGTTGCGTGAAATGATTGCACCCGGCGTGCTGATCATCGGCACACCGCTGCTGGCAGGTTTCCTCTTTGGTGTGCAGGCAGTAGCAGGCATTCTGGCCGGCTCGCTGGTAGCCGGTGGTGTACTGGCCATCTCCTCCTCCAACAGTGGTGGTGCCTGGGACAATGCGAAGAAATACATCGAGAAAGGCAACCATGGCGGCAAAGGTTCTGAATGCCACAAAGCTGCAGTTGTTGGTGACACCGTAGGTGATCCGCTGAAAGATACTTCCGGTCCTTCGCTGAACATCCTGATCAAGCTGTCTGCAATTTTGAGTCTGGTGTTCGCACCTTTCTTCGTGAACTTCGGCGGCCAATTGCTGTGATCGCTATCAACGCCATTAATTGTTGATGTAAAAAGGGGGCCTAGGCCCCCTTTTTGTTTTCTGTGAATAACCCTTATTTTTCCGAGTCTTTCTATGAGCACCACCAAAGTCCAACAGAATCTCAGCCCGAACTTGAGTCAGATCAGACACGTTGTTGTGGTGGCATCCGGCAAGGGTGGTGTGGGTAAAAGTACAACGGCGGTGAATCTGGCGCTGGCGCTGCACCGTCAGGGTGTAAGAGTCGGTTTGTTTGATGCCGACATTTACGGCCCGAGCCAGCCTTTGATGCTGGGAGTTGCCGGCAAACGTCCGCAGATCGTCAATGGCAACCAGATGGTGCCCATCACTGCCCATGGTATCAAGTGCAACTCAGTGGGCTTTCTGGTGGATGACAACCAGGCTATGGTGTGGCGCGGGCCGATGGTAGTGGGCGCGTTCAACCAGATCCTCAACGACACCGCATGGGGTCAGCTGGATTATCTGATCATCGACATGCCGCCCGGCACGGGTGACATCCAGTTGAGTCTGGCGCAGTCGGTGCCGGTGACTGGCGCTGTGATCGTCACCACACCGCAAGACGTGGCGCTGCTGGATGCCAAGCGTGGCATTGAGATGTTCCGCAAGGTGCAGGTGCCGATTCTGGGCGTTGTGGAAAATATGGGCCTGCATATCTGCAGCCAGTGCGGCCACAGCGAACATATCTTTGGTGAAGGCGGTGCTGAGCGCATCGCCAAGACTTATGGAGTAGAGCTGCTGGGAGCACTGCCGCTCGATGGCAAAATCCGTGAACAGTGCGATGCCGGTAATCCTGCGGTGGCAGCGGAGCCACACGGCGCTATTGCACAGATCTACGGCAAGATCGCCAGCCGAGTGAGAGCGCAGCTGGAAGGTGCCAATTATCAGGCACCGGCCGCACCCAATATCAGCGTGTCTGACGATTGACAGGATTTATGAAGGCAGCGACTCGCGCAAGAGTTTGAACAACTTGCGCGCGGAGCCCGGTGGTTGCCCACGTTCCTGCTCTTTGCGGGCCTGACGGATCAACTGACCCACTGCCTTTGCATCCAGTTGTGGATGTTCTTTCAACACCTCGGCCAGCACCGTGTTGTCGCCCACCAGCAAACGATCACGCAATACTTCCATGCGGTGAAAGCGGCGTTTGTCCATTTCCACATTGCGATTGAGCTGGGCATGAATACGCTCGATGGCTGGTTCATCAAGCAGACGCATCATCTTGCCGACGTATTGCAGCTGGCGCCGCTGGGCACCGTGCTTTTCTGGCAGCGCCTGATACTCTTCGATAGCTGCCAACACTTTCTCGGGCAGCTCGCATTTGGCCAATATGCTGGCAGTGGCTTGTGTCAGTTGCTGGCCGAGCTCCTGCAGTGCAGTGGAGTCACGTTTGCGCTGACTCTTGCTGGGGCCACTGGGTAGTTCATCTTCTGGCAGGTCTTTCATGCTGTACTCTCAAAAAATTCAAATAACGCCAGATTCAATAAAACAGAGTGGCAAGGCCGAGAAAAGAGAAAAAACCGATCACGTCAGTGATCGTGGTAAGCACCACACCGCCGGCCAGCGCAGGATCAATGCGCAGCGCCTTAAGCAGTAAGGGCAGGAAAGCACCTGCCAAAGCCGCCACCAACAAATTGATGATGATGGCGCTGGCAAAAATAAACCCCAAGGTCCAATCCGCAAACCACCACACTGCAGCACCGCCCGCCACCAGCGCCAGAACAAGTCCATTGAGTGCTGCTACCGCCAGTTCACGATTCATCAGCCACGTTGAGTTGGCTGAGCCTATCTGCCCCAGCGCAATACTGCGGATCACCAGCGTCTGCGTCTGGTTGCCAGCCACGCCACCCATGCTGGCCACAATGGTCATCAACGAGGCCAGCGCCACCACATGATTGATGGTGGCGGAGAACTGGCTGATTACCGAGGACGCCAGAAAACAGGTGACCAGGTTAATAAGCAGCCACACTGCGCGCCCGCGGGCAGTGCGCAGCACCGGCGCAAAGGTGTCTTCTTCCGAGCCGAGACCCGCCATGCTTTTGATCGAGTGCTCAGACTCTTCACGGATAACGTCAACGATGTCGTCAATGGTAATGCGTCCCAGCAGCCGGCCTGTTTCATCAACCACCGGCGCGGATACCCAGTCCATGCGCGCAAACTTCTGTGCGACTTCCTGCTGGTTCATGGTCACCGGAATGGCTTCGAATTGCGTGTCCATGATCTCGTGCACCGTCTGGTCGGGATCTGATACCAGCAGTTTGCGTAAAGGCAGAATGCCCACCAGCACATCATTGCGATCGACCACCCAGATGCTGTCCGTCATTTCCGGCAGCTCTTCGTGGCGCCGCAGATAACGCAGTACCACATCCAGTGTGTGGCTGCGGCGCACGGTGATGGTGTCGGTGTTGAGAAGGCCACCGGCAGAATCTTCCGGGTATGACAGCACCGCTTCCAGCCGCTTGCGATCCTGAGCTCGCATGGCGCCCAGCACTTGCTGGATAACCTGTTCGGGCAGGTTCTGGAGAATGTCGGCGATATCGTCGGTATCCAGACCTTCGGTCAGCGACACCACTTCAGCCGGACTTAATTTGTTGAGAATGTCCGCCTGGATATCGATGTTGAGATAGTTGAGCACATCGCCGACATTGTCCTTGTCGACCAGCTTCCACAGCACTTCGCGGGTCTTGCGCAGCGATGACTCCAGCAAATGGGCAATGGTCGGTGCCGGCAAATGGTTAAGCATGCGGCGTACTTGCACCAAGGCGCCACTGCTCTGGAGTGCACCACTCTGTAGTGCATCGGTAAGCGCCAGCAATTGGTCCTGGGTGTGTTCGCTATCATTCGGGAGGGTGAACTCACTCACTCCACCGCCTCCTATTCTTCGCCGAAGCGTTGGGAGAGCAGCAGCTGAATAGCGTTGAGGGCGGCCTGTTCGTCAGCACCTTCCAGAATCAGGTTGAGTTCGCTGCCCAGTGGCGCAGCTAGCAACATCAGGGAAAGAATGCTCTTGGCATCCACCATTTTCTCGGCAGTGCCCAGCTGGATTTTGCTCTGGAATGCCGCTGCTGTGGCCACGAGTTTGGCTGCAGCCCGCGCGTGCAGACCAGCCTTGTTGGGAACAGTGATTGTGGTGGTGATCATGAGACGACTTCAGACGAGTTCTTTGTGGCGAACCTGGACATTATAGCCACAGCCTTGAAAATGCTTGCCTAGTTTTTCGCAAAGAAAAACCGAGCGATGCTGGCCGCCGGTGCAGCCGATGGCTACCGTGATGTAGCGACGATTGCTGGACTGGAAGCGCGGCAGCCAGCGCACCAGATAGTCGCGGATATCGGTGAACATTTCTGCCACTTCCGCCTCGCCTTCCAGGTAGTCCATAACGCTCTGGTCAAGGCCGGTAAGAGGGCGCAGATTCTCAATCCAGTGCGGGTTGGGCAGGCAGCGGACGTCATAAACCATGTCAGCATCGACCGGGATACCATGCTTGAAGCCAAACGACTGGAACTGCAAGGCCATGCCATTGCCATCGGTGCCGGCGACCCGGCTTTTGACGACATCGCGCAGCTGATGGATCGAAAACGAACTGGTATTGATGTTGAGATCTGCCAGCCCGGCAATGGGTTCCAGCAGTTGCTTTTCGTATGCCACGGCTTCGAGCAACCCCAACTGGTTGTTGGACAGCGGATGTTTGCGGCGCGTCTCGCTGAAGCGTTTGATCAGGATGTTGTCGTCGGCATCCAGAAAGATGATTTGCGTATCCACTGCCGTGGCGCGCAGTGATGCATAAATCTGCGGGAACTTCAGCAAGTCTTCCGGAATGTTGCGTGCATCGATGCTGACGGCCACACGGTCTAGGTTCAGATTGTCGTCGGCGAGGCGTTTGGCCAGTTCCGGCAACAGGCTGGCCGGGATGTTGTCGACACAGTAATACTCGAGATCTTCCAGCAGATGCAGACACGTGGTTTTGCCGGAACCGGAGCGACCGCTGACAATGATCAATTTCATGTTTGCGCCTCCGCACCCAAGGTTGGGCAGGAATCAAGGTTGAATATGTGTAGCCCGCAACGCGGATCAGGCCAGCTGCTTTCTCTCATTGGAGGGTGCAATGCCGAGTGACTCGCGGTATTTGGCAATGGTGCGTCTGGCTACCCGGATGCCCTGGTCGGCCAGTACATCGGCAATCTTGCTGTCGCTGAGCGGCTTGCGGGTATTTTCGGCATCTACCAGCTTTTTGATGATGGCGCGGATCGCGGTAGACGAGCACTCGCCGCCAGCATCGGTGTCCACATGACTGGAGAAAAAATATTTCAGCTCAAAGATGCCGCGCGGCGTGTGCATGTATTTCTGCGTGGTGACGCGCGAAATGGTGGATTCATGCATGCTGACGGCTTCGGCGATGTCGCGTAACACCAGCGGCTTCATGGCTTCTTCGCCGTAATCGAGGAAGTTCTTCTGATGCTCGACAATCTTGCTCGCTACTTTCAGCAAGGTTTCATTGCGGCTCTGCAAACTTTTGATGAACCAGCGCGCTTCCTGCAAGCTGTCACGCAGGAAGGCAGTATCACCATCGCGGGCCCGCCCGGCCAGTGCTGCATAAGCAGGGTTGACGCGAATACGCGGCGCCGTTTCCGGGTTCAATTCCACTTTCCACCGGTTGTTTTCTTTTTTGACAAACACATCCGGCACTACATAGCTGGTTTCGGACTGGGTGATTTCGGAGCCAGGGCGCGGATTGAGCGTCAGGATGATGTCCATGGCTTCCTTGAGCTCAGCTTCCTTGATACGCAGGCGCCGCATGATCAGGTTGTAATCATGGCTGGCCAGTTGCGGCAGGAATTCTTCAATGACGCGCATGGCGGTGCCGACACCCGGATAGTTTTTGTCGAACTGGCGGATCTGGATGGTCAGGCATTCCTGCAAGTCGCGATAGCCGACGCCGATGGGGTCAAACTGTTGCACCCGGTGCAGCACGGCCAGTACTTCGTCTTCTTCAATATCGATCTGGCCTTGCTCGTTGTTGAGTCCGTTGACGAGCGCTTCAATGGTGGTAGTGAGCTGGCCGTTGTTGTCGATGGAGTCGATGATAGTGGTGGCAATCAGCTTGTCGCGCGCTGTCATGGGCGTGAGGTTCAACTGCCACTGCAAATGGTCCTGCAGGGTCAGGCCAACGCTGTTGCGGGTCTCGAAGTCGCTGGAGCCTTCATCACTGTCACTGTTGTTATTGTTGGAACTCGGCGGCGCCTGGTTGTCGACATAGATGTCGTCCCAGCTGGTGTCTACCGACAGGTCTTCGGGGATCTCTTGTTCATTCCAGCTGTCATCGGAATTGAAGTCCTGGGCTTCGCCGAAGTCTTCCGCTTCGCTTTGTGCGCGCTCTTTTTCTTCGCTTTCGTAGGTGGGGGCTTCCGGGTTGTCGCTGCCGGCTTCCTGGTTGGGGGACTTGTATTCAGAGGTGTCGAAATCTTCTTCGACTTCCAGCATCGGGTTGGTTTCCAGTGCTTCCTGGATCTCCTGTTGCAAATCCAGCGTCGACAACTGCAGCAGCTTGATTGCCTGCTGTAATTGCGGGGTCATCGTAAGCTGTTGCCCCATCTTGAGCTGTAACGACATTTTCATGGTGCGGCTTCTGTCTTCACTTCATTCCGGCAGAGGGAAATACCGCCGCGAGCAGATTGGAACTTCTGGTCGGCAGCAGTACACAGGAGGAGGATGTTAGCAAAACTCATGCCGAATAAACCATCTTGGTTTAACAGGCTTTACATGCGGAAGTTTTCGCCCAGGTATACCGATCGCACTTGCTGGTTTTCCAGAATTTGGTCGGGTGAGCCTTCGGCCATGATGTGCCCGGCATTGACGATGTAGGCATATTCGCAAATATCGAGT
>CANCGR010000055.1 GCA_947377625.1 Gammaproteobacteria bacterium
GGCGTGCGCCGTGAAGGCGACCCGGTTGCGTTGAAAAAGGTGAAATCTATCCCTATACCACCGAAGACCTGGTCACGCTGGGCACTCATCTGTCGCAATCCGAACGCAAGGCCGATGCCGCGTCGTGGGATGTCATTGCCTGGCTCAAATGCGAGTACATGCAGGCCAAAATCGGAGAAGAATTTGCCGGCATGGTCACCAAGGTCGCCAACTTCGGCTTGTTCGTTGAGTTGAAGGATGTCTATGTGGACGGGCTATTGCACGTAACGGCACTGACCAACGACTACTATCACTTTGACGAAGTCACCCATTCGCTGACCGGCGAACGCAGCGGCCAGAGTTTCAAACTGGGCGATCAGTTGCGGGTCGTGGTGTCGCATGTGAATGTCGAAGATCGCAAAATTGATCTGCAATTGGTGGGCAGCACCGCCCCAAGCAAGGGTGTGGGGCGTGCCATTGCGAAACACAAGCGCGCAGCACCGACGGCCAACAAAGGCCCGCGCGGCAATCGCCGCCGCTGACAACAAGGTTTAACAAAGACGCATGAACAAGAAACCCTGGCAACGCCACGGATCACCTGATGCTGATCCGCCTGCTCGCAAAGACAGGCACCGCCCTCACCACTCCGACGATGAGCAGGATTCCGCTGGCCGCGACTGGGTCTTCGGCCTGCACGCTGTTGAAGCCGTGCTCAAACACAACGGCGACAGCATCCAGCAGCTGCTGGTGTTGCAGGGCCGCAGCGATCAACGCCTGCTACCCCTCATTGAACGCGCAACGCGCCTTGGCATCACCATTCGCGAAGTCGATCGCGCCGCGCTGGACGAACAGATAGGCGGCGTCCATCAAGGTATAGCGGCGCTGTGCCCCAACCTCAAACTCGAACGCAGTGAAGGCTTTCTCGAACAACTCTTGCAAAGCCTGCAACACCCGCCCTTCCTGCTGGTACTCGATGGCGTCACCGATCCGCATAACCTCGGCGCCTGCCTGCGCACCGCTGAAGCCGCTGGCGTCGATGCCGTCATAGTGCCAAAAGACAAATCCGCGCTGATGACCCCCACCGTGCGCAAAGTCGCCTGCGGCGCCGCCGAAAGCGTGCCTTTCATCGCCGTCACCAACCTCGCCCGTACGCTGAAGATGCTGCAGGAAGAACACCGCATCTGGGTCATGGGCGCCGCCGGCGAAGCCGAAAAGTCCATCTACACCACCGACCTCAAAGGCCCGCTCGCCCTCGTCATGGGCTCCGAAGGCAAAGGCATGCGCCGCCTCACCCGCGAACATTGCGACAACGTGTTCTCCATCCCCATGGCCGGCGAAGTCAGCAGCCTCAACGTCTCCGTCTCCGCCGGCGTCTGTCTGTTCGAAGCAGTAAGGCAAAGAAAACCCGCCACCCCTCCCCCCACCAAACAGGGATAGAGCAGGTTCGCCCTCTCGCTCACTGCGTTCCTCTTTATCCGTATCAGATGAGCACGGGGGAGAGCCCGGATGTTGGTGAGGAGCGGAAGCGACCGAGACAAGCATCCGGGCTAGGCCCCCTTGCGGACCCCGCTACGGAGACACCGAAAAGCACACCCAAACAAAGAACTTGCCTCAACCCCTCCACATCAATAGAATGCCGCCTCTTTTCAACTCCTTGCCGCACAGCTTTGCCACCTCAATGTGGTCCGTCTGGCGGCATAACCGTGAGGAGCTTTATGCGCCACTACGAAATAGTGTTCATGGTGCATCCCGATCAATCAGAACAGGTTGGCGGGATGATCGAACGTTATACAAAAATGATCAAAGATGCAGAAGGTGTAGTACATCGTCTGGAAGACTGGGGTCGCCGCCAGTTGTCTTACCCGATCAACAAGATCCACAAAGCCCACTACGTTCTGATGAACGTGGAATGCGGCAATGAAGTCCTGAACGAACTGACCTCCATCTTCCGTTACAACGACGCCATCATCCGTAATTTGGTGATCAAGCGCGATGCAGCTGTAACCGAACTCTCGCACATCCAGAAAGCGGAAAACGAGAATCGTGAACGCAAAGCCCGCGCCAGCCAGCGCGTACGTACTGAAGAGACAGCAGAAGAATTCGAAGGCGAAGAAAGCGATACCGAAGCAGCCAGCGCTGAATAAGCCTGCACTGCTTGTCTGACTGTTTAACTATAGTCGGTCGCCTTAACCCCAAGAAACAAGTTACAGGAGATTCACCATGGCTCGTTTTTTCCGACGCCGAAAGTACTGCCGCTTCACTGCGGAAAACTTTACCGAAATTGATTACAAAGATCTGGAAACCCTGAAAGCTAACGTCAGCGAAACCGGCAAAATCGTGCCCAGCCGTATTACCGGCACCAAAGCACGTTTTCAGCGCCAACTGGCTACCGCCATCAAACAAGCACGTTTCCTGGCGTTGATTCCATACACGGATTCACACGAAGTTTAATAAACAGGGCGAGCCCTTATGCGCGGGTTAGCCGAATATGCAATGTCCGGTCGCTTGCAAGCGGCCACAGTGGCGGTGCTGTTCGGACTGATCCCGATGCCGGGGTTCGACCTGATCTGCGGCGCAATAGTGGCCTTGGTCATATTGCGACGCGGTTTGCAGGACGGAGTACAGATTCTGCTTTGGGCGGTGTTACCTGCCGCACTGAAGTGGAAGTTGGGCGATCCCCACCTGGCACTGATGTTGCCGGCGGTTGTAGCAGCAAGCTTGGTGCTTCGGCACAGCAGATCTTGGCAGCTTACCAGTTTGCTGATGATGGCCAGTGGGGTCTTGCAACAATGGACGATCCGCTGGCACGACGCTTATCTGGCCCGGATGCATGACTTGCTCAACTCTTTGCAGAGCGGCGGTTTTGTCATGCAAGGGGTCGTCGACGGAAAGGTAGTGCCATTAAGCCCCGAGCAGTTGATGGATATAGCGTTGCCCTACTACGGGGTGTATCAGATGGCTCTGGTACTTGGCTGTCTGTTGTTGGGACGTTACTGGCAAGCGCATTTGTACAACCCTGGCGGGTTTCGCCAGGAGTTTCACAACCTCCGCTTTGACTGGCGTTTGATGGTTGTGTTGCTGGCCTTGATGGTTGCGGGTGTCTTTGGCATAGCGCCATTGAGTGACTGGTTGTTGATTATGTGTCTGCCGCCGATTCTTGAAATATTGGCGGTGATACACAAAGTGGTAATGCACCGGAACATGGGTGCCGCATGGTTGGTGCTGGCTTATTTGCTGCTGTTCATGCCTGTAGCCGGGCCGATTCTTGTATTGTTGGGTTTTGGCGATAGCCTGATTGATATCCGCAAGCGACTCGCTGTCGATAACAAGCAAGAGTCAGGCTCTTGAAAGTTTGGTTCACTGAATTTGAACGAGGTGTCTTATGGAAGTCATATTGTTAGAAAAGATGGGCCGTTCCGGCAGCGTTGGTGACAAGGTCAATGTAAAAGCAGGCTATGCCCGCAATTTCCTGTTCCCCTATGCCAAAGCCATTCCTGCAACCAAGGAAAACCTGGCCAACTTCGAAGCCCGCAAGATTGAATTGCTGAAAGTGGCTGCTGAAAAACTGGCCGTGGCTCAAGGTCGTGCGGATAAGCTCAACGGCTTGTCGGTTACCATCGCTGCCAACTGCGGCGATGAAGGCAAACTGTTTGGTTCTGTTGGCACCCGCGACATCGCAGACGCTCTTACCACTGCTGGTCAGCAAGTCGGCAAAGCGGAAGTGTTGCTGCCTGATGGCGCGCTGCGTGAAACCGGCGAGTTCAGCGTCAACCTGGCGCTGGGCAGTGAAGTTACTGCTGTCATCAAACTGTTTATCGTCGCTGCCTGATTCGCGACTTTTGATTCGCGTGTTTCACGCGATTCATAGCTGCTACAGCGTTCTCACTGAACACTGCGTCAGCTGATGATCTCCAAGGTATAAAAAAACCGGCTGTGTTATGCACAGCCGGTTTTTTGGTTTTCAGATCAGACACCTTGCGTAGCCCGTCAATTACGGCACATCGATCAAACGCGTTTCCCACAACACCTTGGTATCCAGCTTGCTGTTATATACCAGCCTGGCTTCGAAATTGGTGTTGTCATAGCCCAGCACTTCATAAAGCGCTTCAAAGGCCGGGCTTTGCTTGCCATCCAACACCACTGCCTGCTCAAGTGCTGCCAGCTTTTTGGGTGCAGTAACTTCTTCTGCCAGATTGATAAGTCCTTCATCGCGCATGCCGGCCAACAGCACAAACTGGGTGCCACCGGGTGAGGGAAAGGTGGAGAGCATACCGTAATCGTGATAACTCGCTTTGCCAACGGAAAGCCCGGAGCTGCTGTTGTAAACGACGTCGCTATCAAGATTGATCAAATCATCATACGTGGTGCCCAACGCCAAACCCGAGGCTGCGAACATCAGGTCGTTGAGGCTGCGCAAACCGCTGAGCAACCCCAGATAAATGATGTGATTGCCCACCAGATCATGGGTGTTGAGTTCCGACATCATCTTCACCTTGATGCGCTGGCTTTGTGAGCCAAACACTTTCACGACCTGGGCAAGCGCCTTGGCCGTGCTGGTGGTGGCATAACTCAGTTCGAGATTCATATACTTGTTATTGGCACCCTGGGTTTGCGATGCAATGAGTTCAGCAGACGAATTGATGTCAAATTCACGCACCATGCGTTGCACATTTCCGCCGCCATCTTTCTCGCCCATGATGTAGTAATCGCCGACCAGAATCAGAATGGGGGCTGTATCGTCCAGCAGCGGTTGCCACAAACGGCTGGACGCAAAAGGATTCACTTCTTCTTTGGGCTGCTCAAGACGGGTCAACAAATTGGCCAACAACATCACAATGGCAAAGCCAGCCAGCCAGGGCGTGTAGTTCTTGCGGCGCACAGGCGGCTCGCCCGTGACAACAAGCTCCTGCGGGGCGGCCAGCACTTCGCTTACTACTGGCGTGTTTTCGATAATGGCCAGCATGTACTGACCCTTGGGTATTTCGATGCGGTACTTTTCGAGATGACCCTGGCGGGCGAAATAGGTATTGAGCTTGTTGCGCAGATGGTAGATGTGGACCCTGACGATGGAGTCCTTGCCTACATCGAAATTGGCTTCGCGCCCGAGCACATCAATGGCAATGCTGATTTCCTTGGGCATGGTGCCAGCCAGCGCGTGATCAGCCAGATATTCCAGAATAGCGGCATAGGTGCGCGAGCGCCCCAATTCACCGCTCTTGATGATGCGGTCACAGATCTGCCTGATTTCGTCATGCGGAATCACAAATACCTTCCTGCCTGATCGTAGAACCGCAGTTTTCTGCTTACTACAATCAAGACAATAGTGTTGGACACTAACGTTAATACAGCACGCAGTGGCAAGAATTTTCAGGGGGTTAACAGCCAATTAACGGCAGACAAAACAAAGTATTAGCACTTTACTGCCAAACCAGAAGCACAGCCTTCGGGTTCTACTCTAGTGAAGAAAAATCATGCGACCTGCTTCAACGCCCCTTTTTTACTTGCAGGATTATAACCACAGCCCACCGATCCCTGTGCCTGCATTTAACGTTAAACCTCCAGCCTGACGCCAAAATTCACAATAATTGCCCTAAGCTTCCAATCAGCTGTTTTGCTCGCGTCAAACACGTATTCAATTACTCATTCGCCCCCCTGCTTTTCGACTTTTGTCACGCCCCACATCTGGGGTACAGTGACCGCCCCGCCGCTTCTGAAGAGTCTGCGGATTTTCTTAATTTGTCGCGCAAACAAGCCCATGTCAGAACCGGCGTTAACCGAAAAAATTACCAGCCTGAAAGTGCCTCCCCACTCGATCGAAGCCGAGCAGGCGGTATTGGCTGCGCTGATGCTCGACAACTCACGTTGGGACGCCGTCAATGAAGTGCTGCTGACCGGCGATTTCTATCGCAAGGAGCATCGCCTGATTTATGACGCGATGCAGAAGCAGACAGCCGACTCCAAACCCATCGATGTCATTACTCTGAGCGAAGTATTGCGCTCGGCCAATTTGCTGCAGGAAGCCGGCGGCGTTGACTACCTGGGCGAACTGCTCGCCAGCAACCAGAGTGCTGCCAACATCGTCGCCTACGCCGGCATCATCAAAGAGCGCGCGGTGTTACGTCACCTGATCGGCGTCGGTCACGGCATCGCCGACAGCGGCTACAACCCCGACGGCCGCGACAGCGCCGAGCTGATGGAAGCGGCCGAACAAGCCGTGTTCCGCATCGCCGACACCCGCCCGCGTGATGGCGGGCCGCAAGCGTTGAAGCCGATTCTGAAATCCGCCGTCGAGCGCATCGAAAAACTGTTCGAAGCCAAAGGCAACATCACCGGCGTCAGCACCGGCTTCAAGGATCTCGACGAGATGACCTCGGGCTTGCAGCAGAGCGATCTCATCATCGTCGCCGGCCGCCCTTCGATGGGCAAAACCAGCTTCGCGATGAACATGGTGGAACACGCCACCCTGCACAACGACAAACCGGTATTGGTGTTCAGTCTCGAGATGCCGGCCGACAGCTTGGTGATTCGTATGCTGTCGTCGATCGGCCGCATTGATCAAACCCGCATGCGCAACGGCAGACTGGAAAACGAAGACTGGGACAAGCTCGGCATGGCACTGGCCAAATTGCGCAATCGCCCGCTACACATCGATGACACTTCCGGTCTTAGCCCCAGCGACATGCGCTCGCGCGCGCGCCGCGTCGCACGCGAACACGGCCAGCTCGGCCTGATCATGGTCGACTACCTGCAGCTGATGCAGATCAAGGGCAGCAGCGAGAACCGCACCGGCGAGATCTCGGAAATTTCCCGCTCGCTGAAATTGATGGCGCGCGAATTCTCTTGCCCGGTGGTGGCTCTGTCGCAGCTCAACCGTAGTCTGGAACAACGCCCCAATAAACGCCCGGTAATGAGCGACTTGCGTGAATCCGGTGCCATTGAACAGGACGCCGACGTCATCATGTTCGTGTATCGCAACGAAGTTTATGAACCCGACAAACCGGAAACCAAAGGCGTGGCCGAAATTATTATCGGCAAGCAACGTAATGGCCCGATCGGCATGGTGAATCTCAGTTTCATCGGCAAACACACCCGCTTCGAAAATTTCATGCCGATGCCCGGCATGTCATCCCGGAACGAATGGGGTGAGGGTTAAGCAATTGTCGCATCGCGTTGTTGCCACCATCGATCGCCGCGCGCTCGCGCACAACCTCGAAATTGCCCGTCGGCATGCACCCCAGAGCAAAGTGCTCGCTGTTATCAAGGCCAATGCCTACGGTCACGGCCTGTTGCCTTGCGCCGAAGCCTTGCACGCTGCCGACATTCTCGGCGTCACTGATGTGGAAGAAGCGGAAAAACTGCGCTTGCATGGCATCCATAAAGACATCCTCATTCTGCAAGGGCTCATCGACCGCAGCGATGTGCACCGCATAGCCAAGTATGGCTTCCAGGTCGTCATTCATCGCGTCGAAGATCTTGCACTGCTGGAAACAGAACTGGCTCGCGTGCACGTGGCACACAGGCTGACGTTCTGGCTCAAGCTCGACACCGGCATGGGCAGACTCGGCATTCCACCGGCTGAAGTGGAACGCATTCATCTCGCACTGCGTCGCCAGAAGTGGACAGAAGAAGTCATTCTGATGACCCACTTCGCCAATGCCGGCACGCCTGACTCCACGCTCAATACCACACAAGTACTGAATTTCGCCCGCAGCTGCCAAGGGCTGGCGGATTTCACGCCGCAAACCAGCCTTGCTGCTTCCGGTGCCTTGCTGGCGCTGGATGTGCACGGTGATTTCGTGCGCCCGGGCATCATGCTTTATGGCAGTTCACCGTTTGCGTGGACAGATATTGAACGGCGCCGCGAAAAGTTTGACCTCCACAATGTGATGACACTGCAGGCGCGTCTTGTCAGCATCGGGCAACACCAGAGTGGCGACAACATCGGCTACAACTCCCAGTTCATTTGCCCGCAGCCGATGCGCATCGGCATTGTCAGTATCGGTTATGCCGACGGCTATCCCGGGCACACCCCCAATGGTTGCCCGGTGTTGGTGGGCACACAGCGCACCGTTACCACCGGCCGTGTCTCAATGGACATGCTGGCCATTGATCTCACCCACTGCCCGGATGCCAAAGTGGGCGACATGGTGACTTTGTGGGGTGAGCAGCTCTCAATAGACGAAATTGCCGCGCATACCGGCGTCATTTCGTATCAACTCGCCTGCGGCCTTAGCCAACGAGTGCCGAGAATCTACAAATGACGACTGCCGCCAACCATGAATCTTCGGTGGATTTGGCGGCACTACCCTTGGCATATACACACGGCAAACAGTTAAATGAGTCGCCAGTCATCTGGCTGTGTGTTGGTGGAAATTCCACTGATCAATGCCGAAAGTTTTCAAGTGGTCTATTACGGCACAGGTCGGGAATACAAAGTGCTTATTACCGCATTGCTGTATCTGAATAATGGGCGGCGAATTTGTGGTTTCGCCAACGTGACTACCGCTGGCAAGGGTCGTTAAGCCCAACGAGCTGAACCGGCATCCGAGGGGAATCATCATCATGACCAAGTACTCTGTTACAACCTGCGCATTGGCAGCTGCGCTCTTGCTGGCTGCCTGTTCCGGCAAAAAAGAAGAAGTCGCCGCCACTCCAGCGCCACCTGCGGCCGCTCCGACAGCAAGACCGGCCGCTGCTCCCATCGTGATTCCAGCCGTCACGATGGAGGTGAAGCAGAGCAATGTCGCCAGCATCCCGGCAGAAGTGGCCGACAAGCTGAAAGCCATCGGCGCCAAGAACGATATTGCCGGCACTGCTGCGCTTTATACACCTTCGTTTCCCGAAGGTTATCTGTCCAAACTCAATGTCACGCGCGATGTGCACTACGGCCCGGCCGAGCGCAATATTCTCGATGTAATGGCCCCTAAAGACGGCGCCAAACACCCTGTCATTGTGTTCGTGCATGGCGGTGGTTTCGGCGCCGGCAACAAGAGTGCTGCCAACTCACCGTTCTACGACAACATCCCGTACTGGATCGCCACAAAAGGCCTGGTCGGCGTCAACATCAACTACCGGTACGCCCCTGCCAGCAAATGGCCGGCCGGCATTGAAGACATGAACAACCTGATGAGCTGGCTGAAAGCCAATGTCGCCCAGTATGGCGGCGATCCGAACCAGCTGTTTTTCTGGGGCAAGAGCACTGGCTCCTCGCACATCGCCGACTACCTGGCTGACCGTGTGAAACAGGGCAAGCCGAGTGAAATCAGTGGTGCCATCTTCACGTCTGGCTCCTACGCATTGGGAGACACGCCGCTGTGGGCCAACTACTACGGCGACGATGTCAGCCAATATCCGGAACGCAACGCACTGCCCAATCTGGTGAAGACCGATGCACCACTGATGGCTACTTATGCCGAGTTTGATGGTGACCAGTACAAGCAGCAGTTCGCGCTGCTGGCCAACGCGCTGACAGCGGCCGGCAAACCACTGGACACTCTCTATCTGCTCAACCATTCGCACATGTCAGAAACCTACGCCGTGGGCACAGACGATGATTCACTGACTGGCCCGGTGCTGGATTTTGTGACGCGACACAGCGCGGCCAAATAACCGCCTACCAATAATCCATATCCTGCACGCTTTTCTCGTGAGTCAGGCAGCAGGGTATGGATCGATTTTCTGATTTTTGTTGATGGCCTGGCGCAGGCTTGTCGAGAGCAAAACACAGAAGCTAATCTGCAAAAGTTAGCTATCATGCAGTCAATTATTACTGTGCCCTCTCAACCTCATGGCCAAATCCAAAACTGCCTTCGTCTGCACCGACTGCGGCGCTGACCACAGCAAGTGGCAGGGCCAATGCCTCGCCTGCGGCGCGTGGAACACACTCAAGGAAATACAC